>DASSOO010000314.1:0-6835 GCA_035700455.1 Gammaproteobacteria bacterium | reverse complement strand
ACGAGAGGACCGGAGTGGACGTATCTCTGGTGTTCCGGTTGTCACGCCAGTGGCATTGCCGGGTAGCTATATACGGACGGGATAACCGCTGAAAGCATCTAAGCGGGAAGCCCACCCCAAGATGAGATCTCCCTGGACCCTCGAGGTCCCTGAAGGCCCGTCGAAGACTACGACGTTGATAGGCTGGGTGTGGAAGCGCAGTAATGTGTGAAGCTAACCAGTACTAATTGGCCGTGAGGCTTGACCATATAACACCCAAGCAGTTTGAGTCGGCTTGTACCGGCGGAACTGACGGTGTGGAACAATATCCTGTCGTCGACCAGGCGGCATGCGATCGGCACCAACAACATTCCAATGCACGCTGTCCCCAGCGGACAGGACGGCAAACCAGTTTGGCGAGACGGTGACGAAATACCGTTAAGCCTAAAGGCTTGCCTGGCGGCCATAGCGAGTGGGAACCACCCGACTCCATTCCGAACTCGGAAGTGAAACTGCTCAGCGCCGATGGTAGTACGGGGTCTCCCCGTGTGAGAGTAGGACACTGCCAGGCATTTAGATCGGAACCCCGATCGGCGCGTGCCGGTCGGGGTTTTTTTGTGCCCGCACCCTGTGCACATCGCCGCACGCGGCGCCAAAAACGTCGCGGCGAACAGCGATCGAGGGGAAGGCCGGGCGAATCAAGTCGCATGCGCGCCGCGTTTGCGAAAACGGCAGTGGAAGGCGCCCGGGGCCGGTACCCTGCCTTTGCGCGCAGTCAGACGTCGAACAACAGGCTGCAACAGGTTACGCCGCCCTCAGCCTTTTCAGTTTCCGACATGTCGATGCACGTGAGCCGGACTCCGCGCGCCTCAAGGCGCGCGCACGTTTTCGGCTGCGATGCCGGATAAACGACGGTTTCACCCAGCCACAGGCTGTTGGCCGCATGCGGCTCCGCCGGATCGACGGGGATCGTACGCATGGCCGTAAAATGCCGCGGATCGACCCAGTCCGGGTTGAGCAGCAACGTTTCGTCGTCGATCTGCGTCACCGCCGACTTAAGATGCAGGCAACCGTCGAGCCGCACGCCGACCGTCTCATAGCCGAAGGGTTGCAGCAATGTAACCAATTCGTCGATAGCAGCGCGATCGCTGCGCGCCGACAAACCGACGTAGAGTTTGCGGCCGACACGCAGTACGTCGCCGCCATCAAGCGTGCCGGATTCGATGCGCAACAGCGGCCGGTACTCGGCCAGCATCGAGGCGGTCGACTCCGTCTCCATGCGTCGGGAGGTCGCCCCCGGACGTGTGATGACGGCAACTTCTTCAAGTACGACTGCCGTGTCTTCGACAAACACCGCGTCCGGCAAATCAGGCGCGTCTGGTAATCGCCGCAGCGAATAGCCGGCATCCTCGAGCGCGCGTTCGTAGTTCGCATGTTGGGCTTGGGCGCGGACGACATCTATCGGTACGCGCGGCAGAAAGCTGAGTTCGCAATCGGCGATTCGCGGGCTAATCGTGCGCGTCAGCGCTATCTTCATGACCGCATTTCTGAGGTGGTACGGCGGTAAGCGGCGCGTATCAGTTCATGAAAATGATGTACGCCCACCTCGCGCTTCGGCGAGAGGCGACCGGCCTGGTACGCGCCGGATTCGAGACCGACCTGAACGCGCTCGCAGATACCGATATCCTCCTTTTGCACCTCGTCGCTGAAACGCAGGTCTTCGACGATCATCTCCTTCGTCGCGGGGGACTCGGCATCGGCGTAGTAATAATCGAACACAACGCGGCATTGCCGCTGTGAAACCGGCACGACCAGATTCGTCTGTAATCGCTGCGGCAGAATGTTCAGCATCAGGTTCGGGTAAACGAAATAATACTGCGCGGTTCCGCCCTCGTATGGCCCGCGGGCGCCGTCGAGCGGGCTCTGCTGCCACGAATACCAATCGGCGGTCAACGTTTCGTAAGCACGGTAATCCAGCAGCCGGTTCAGGCCCGGGTGCACGTGCGGCAGGTGATAGCCCTCGAGGTAGTTGTCGACGTAAACCTTCCAGTTACAGGCGACGTCGTACGTCACGCGGCTGTGAAAACGCATATCTGCCAGCGTAATGGGCGCAATGCGTGCGCGTATGCCGTCGAGCACACGTTCGAGCGGCACCGGCGCGTCCCGGAGCGCAGCGAAAACCAGCCCATCCCATTCGACAGCAGGTACTCGCTCGAGATGGATCGAGGTCCTGTCAAAACCGGCGGCGCCCTCCATCTCATGTGCGGCGCGCAGTTGTCCCTCCAGCGTATAGGTCCAGCCGTGGTACTTGCAGCGCAACTCGCGCGCATGGCCGTCGCAAAGCGCTAGCGGTCCGGCACGATGCCTGCAAACGTTGAAAAATACACGCAGTGCACCGTCGCCTCCGCGTACCGCGACAAGCGGTTTGCCCGCAACTTCCGCAACCACATGATCGCCCGCGGTTCGTAGCGACTCGGCTCGACCGATGAGTTGCCAGCTGCGCTCAAAGATCGCGCCGGCGTCGAAAGTGTGGAACGCCGGATCCGCGTAGACGCACGCCGGGAGCGTGCACGCAGCCTCAAGCGCTTGCGGCTCGAAATCGTGCGGATTGAAGGCTGTGGGAATCGACAAACCAATCCATCCGGTTACCGGAAACGCCAAGGATAGCAATGATCGGTTGGTTCAAAAAGCCGCGCCCGGGCGAGAGAGAAAAATGTTCTCCTCCGCCGTGGAGGTGCGTCCCAGAGCTGCATTGCGGTGCGGATAGCGTCCGAAGCGGTCGATAATTGCCTTGTGCATACGTTCGTGCTCGAGGTTATATTCAAGCCCCGGCTGACTGAACAGTTCAAGCGCGACTGCATGAATGCGCGCCGACTCGCTGTGCATATACGGCAAATACAGAAAGGCGCGGCGCAGCGGCTGCAGCGTCCGGTCTGCGCCGGAGCGCACAGCCTCCTGTGCGAGCGCGAGCGCCATACTGTCGCAGCCAAACGCCGCGGCGGTATCGCGGTACAGGTTGCGGGAGAACTGGTCGAGGATGATGATTTCGGCGAGCCGCCCGGTGGCGTTCTCGCGCCATTCAAACAGTTCGCCGCGTGCGGCCTGGCCATGTACGTCGGCGAAACGTACACGGATTTCGGTGTCGAATGCCGCGGACTTCGCGAAGTGCAATTCCGGCGGCGTTTCGTCGAACCAGAAACGCAGGATGTCGTGCGGAGTCATGCGCGGCTCCTTTTAAGCCGCAGCATACCATCGGAAGGTTTCAATTGCCGTTCGCAGCGTAAAGCGGGGCGACGGTTTCGCTCTCCAGGGAGACAAAGCTGCTATCGGCCGGTGCGGCACACAGTCGACTGGTGGATTTGTGCGCGATATCGAGGAACGCCGGCGTACGCGGCGAATCGTCGTCGTTGCGCGCGACCGTGCCCGGCGGCAGGCGCACTGTGGCGTCGAGTTCCGCAATCAGCGGCATGATCATCGCCTCGTAGCCGGCGAACTGCGGATCCGGTACCGTGTCCGGCAGTTTGACCGTCAGCGGGTTTTCCGCGACACCGTCGACGCGGATTTCGAAATGCAGGTGCGGCCCGGTAGTGAGGCCGGTCGCGCCGACGTAGCCGATGACCTCGCCCTGGCGTACGCGCGCGCCGACTCGGATACCCTTGGCGAAGCGCAGCAGGTGCGCGTAGCGCGTTGAGTATTTGCCGTCGCGGTTGTGAATGATGATGAGATTCCCGTAACCACCGTCGCGGCCACGAAACGTGACCTCGCCGTTGCCAGCGGCATGCACCGGCGTACCGGTCGGCGCCGCGAGATCGACCCCGTAGTGCGGGCGATAAATGTGCAGCACCGGATTCAGGCGGTGCAGCGAAAACGGGGAGCTGACGCGAGTGTAATCAACCGGCGTACGCAGCAGAGTCGGCGTGAGGGTGCGGCCGGCGGCCGTAAAGTAGCGGACTTTGCCGTCAGTGCCGACATCGCGGAACACGCGGAGTGTCGCATTGGCCAAGTCGAGTTCGGCGGCGAGAATAGCCGAATCGCCGGACGTCTCGCGGTAGATAGCGACGAACCGGTCGCCGCGGCTGATGTCGTGGCGAAAATCGACACGCCCGGCAAAAATCCGGATCAGCTCCGAGGTCAATGCGCGGCTCAGGCCCGCGCGCCGCGCGGCGCGGTAAAGGTTGTACTGGATACGGCCGGCGACACGTTTCGGGACGGTGGCTTGCACCATCATTGCGGGAAGGATGGACGCGGCCGGCACACTGCCGGCATGGCAGGCGGGCGCCGCGGCGATGGCGGCGGCAAAGCCCAACACAGCGGGAACGCTGCGGAACGAGACGATCCGTGTCTTCATTCTGTCCCTGGTAGAACCGCGACGACAGGCAGGCGGCAACGCGCGTTCTGCTTGTAGTTTGACGAAGTAAAACATATCGGAGCAGGGGTTGGCTACTGAAGATTTCCCTAGCCCGGGGGAGAGTTTGTCCCGATGACCGGCCGGCTCTCCGCTCCGATCAGAGCGCCGGCGTAGCCAGCGCCAGCAGCGCCGGCAGACGCGCCTCGATTTCGGCGGCTGTAGCCGCGCGCAGCGTGCAGTGGCCGAGCTTGCGCCCGGGCCGCGGTGCCTTGCCGTAATCGTGGTAGTGCGCGCCGGCAATCGGCAGCACGTCGTCAAGCGGCGGTATCGTGCCGAGGAAGTTGATCATCGCCGAGTGCCCCACTGCGGCGGTCGACCCGAGCGGCAGGCCGAGGATTGCGCGTACGTGATTTTCGAACTGGCTGGTTTCGGCACCCTCTATGGTCCAGTGGCCGGAATTGTGCACGCGCGGCGCGATTTCGTTGGCGATCAGCGCGCCGTCCTTGACGAAGAATTCGATCGTCAACACGCCCGCGTAATCGAAGTGCTCCATCAGCGTGCGCGCGTGGCGCTCGGCTTCGGACTGCAGCGCCGCATGATCATAAGGCGCGCGGCTGTAGTGCAGGATGCCGTTGTGATGCATGTTGTGCGCGAGCGGGTAGAAGCGGCATTCGCCGTTGAGGCCGCGCACGCCGATAATCGAGACTTCGCGTTCGAACGCGACGAAGCCTTCGAGGATCAGCGGCACGCCGCCAAGCCGCTGCCAGGCGATCTCGACATCGGCCGGCTCGTGCAGCACGTGCTGGCCCTTGCCGTCGTAGCCGAGACGGCGTGTTTTCAGCACCGCCGGCAGGCCGATCTCGGCGACCGCCGTGCGCAGGCCCTCGAGGCTGTCGACCGCCGCGAACGCGGGTGTCGCAAGGCCCTGCGCCTGAAACAGGCGCTTTTCGAGCAGCCGGTCCTGCGCGGTCGCAAGCGCGTTCAGGCCGGGTCGAAGCGGCGTATTCGCAACAATGGGTTCAAGCGGCGCGACCGGCACGTTTTCGACGTCGAAGGTGAGCACATCGGCGCGCGCCGCGAGCGCGGCGAGCTTTGCCGGATCGTCGAAGGCGCCGGTGATGATGTCGCCGACTTGTCCACCGGGTGCGTCCGGGCTGTGGTCGAGAAATATAAAGCGCAGGCCGAGCGGATAACCGGCGAGCGCGAGCATGCGGCCAAGCTGGCCCGCGCCGATGATGCCGACAGTTTTCACAACTGGGCGGCGGGGTCCGGCGAGGCGAGCACGCGCTCGGTCTGTTTCGCGCGGTAACGATCGAGCGCGGAGGCAATGCCGGCATCGGACAGGGCGAGAATGGCGGCCGCGAGCAGCGCCGCATTGACGGCCCCCGCGCGGCCGATCGCGAGCGTGCCAACCGGCACTCCGGCCGGCATCTGCGCGATCGACAGCAGCGAATCCAGACCCTTGAGCGCACGCGATTCGACCGGCACGCCGAGCACCGGCAGCGCGGTTTTGGCCGCGGTCATGCCCGGCAGGTGCGCGGCACCGCCGGCTCCGGCGATGACGACCTTGAGGCCTCGTCCGGCGGCCGACTGCGCGTATTCGAACAGGAGGTCGGGCGTGCGGTGCGCGGAGACTACGCGGGTTTCGTAGGCGATCCCGAGCGCATCGAGCGTATCAGCCGCGTGCTCCAGCGTCTCCCAATCCGACCGGGAGCCCATGATGATGCCGACCAGCGGCCGCGTCTGGCTTTTCATCCGCGCATTTTACAGATAAATGGGTCAGTGGTCAGTGGTTAGCGGTCAGTGGTGAAGACCGCTCTTCTGCCTCTACCACTAACCCGGCGTTGCCCCTGTTAGAATTACAGCTTCGCTTTTCACCCGAGGTTGTTTTGAACGAATCCAGCCATTCCCGCCCCGATCTCGAGTCCCTGGTCGCCGATGTGCTCAAACGGGCGAAGTCGCTGGGTGCCGACCAGGCCGAAGCTGGCGCCGGCATCGACAGCGGCTTATCGGTGACGGTACGGTTGGGCGAGGTGGAAACCCTCGAATACCAGCGCGACCGCAGCCTCGGCGTGACGGTTTATTTCGGCCGCAGCAAGGGCTCGGCGAGTTCCGCCGACTTCAGCACGAAGGCGATTGAAGACACCGTCGCGGCTGCCTGCAGCATCGCGAAGCGCACCGCCGACGATCCGGCCGCGGGACTCGCCGACGCGGCGTTAATGGCGCGCGAAGTGCCGGATCTCGATCTGTGTCATCCGTGGGATTTGGCGCCCGAGCGTGCAATCGAGCTTGCCACGATTTGTGAGGATGCTGCGCGGGGCTTCGATACGCGCATTCACAACTCGGAAGGCGCAAGTGTCGGCAGCCATCGCGGCCTGCACGTTTACGGCAACAGCCACGGCTTTATCGGTGCGCAGGAAAAGACGGACCACACGATCAGTTGTGCGGTACTCGCGCAGGCCGACGGCGGTATGCAACGCGACTACTGGTACACCGTCGCGCGAGATG
>DASSOO010000313.1:0-3521 GCA_035700455.1 Gammaproteobacteria bacterium | reverse complement strand
AGTCAACTCGCTCGGCCAGCCGATCGACGGCAAGGGGCCGATCAACGCCAAGCTCACCGACGTGATCGAGAAAGTGGCGCCGGGCGTTATCGACCGCCAGTCGGTCGACCAGCCGGTGCAAACGGGCCTTAAGGCGATCGACGCGATGGTGCCGGTCGGCCGCGGGCAGCGCGAGTTGATTATCGGCGACCGCCAGACCGGCAAGACCGCGGTCGCGATCGACGCGATCATCAACCAGAAAGGCACCGGCATCAAATGTATTTACGTCGCGATCGGCCAGAAGGCGTCATCGATCGCGGGCGTTGTGCGCAAGCTCGAAGAAGAAGGCGCGATGGATCATACGATCATCGTCGCCGCCGCCGCGTCGAAGTCCGCCGCGATGCAGTACCTCGCGCCGTACGCCGGTTGCGCGATGGGCGAATACTTCCGCGATCGCGGCCAGGACGCGCTGATCGTCTATGACGATCTGACCAAACAGGCCTGGGCCTATCGCCAGATTTCGCTGCTGCTGAAGCGCCCGCCGGGCCGCGAGGCGTACCCGGGCGACGTGTTCTACCTGCACTCGCGCCTGCTGGAGCGCGCCGCGCGCGTCAACGCGGAGTTCGTCGAGAAAGAGACGAACGGCGAGGTCAAGGGCAAAACCGGTTCGCTGACCGCACTGCCGATCATCGAGACGCAGGCCGGCGACGTGTCCGCATTCGTGCCGACCAACGTGATTTCGATCACCGACGGCCAGATTTATCTCGAAACCGACCTGTTCAACGCCGGCATCCGGCCTGCGATCAACGCCGGCCTGTCGGTGTCGCGTGTCGGCGGCGCCGCGCAGACCAAGGTCATCAAGAAGCTCGGCGGCGGCGTGCGCCTCGCGCTCGCGCAGTACCGCGAGCTGGCGGCATTCGCGCAGTTCGCCTCCGACCTCGACGAGAGCACCCGCAAGCAGCTCGAACGCGGCCAGCGGGTCACCGAGCTGATGAAGCAGAAGCAGTACTCGCCGCTGTCGATCGGCGAAATGGCGGTGTCGCTGTTCGCGGTCAACGAAGGCTTCCTCGACGACGTCGACGTGAAGAAAATCACTTCGGCCGAGGCGGCGCTGCACAGCTACATGCACTCGGAGCACCAGGCGCTGCTCGACAAGATCAACGCGACCGGCCAGTACGACGCCGAGATCGAGGAAGGTCTGCGCAAGGCGGTGACGGAGTTCAAGGCAAACGCGGCCTATTAAGAGATGGCAAGCGCGAAAGAAATCCGGACGCAGATCCGCAGCATCCAGAACACGCAGAAGATTACGAAAGCGTTGGAGATGGTGGCGGCGAGCAAGGTGCGCAAGGCGCAGTTGCGCATGGCCGCGTCGCGCCCGTACGCCGAAAAGATGCAGAAGGTCATCGGCCACCTGGCGCACGCGAATCCGGAATACAAGCACCCGTTCATGGTCGAGCGCGAGACGGTCAAGCGCGTCGGCTTCATCGTCGTCGCCAGCGACCGCGGCCTGTGCGGCGGCCTGAACGTCAACCTGTTCAAGGCCGCGCTCGGCGCGATGCGCGAATGGAGCGATCGCGGCGCGGAGATCGACCTCACGCTGATCGGCGCGAAGGCACCGCCGTTCTTCCGCCGCTTCGGTTTCAATATCGTGTCGCAGGCGACGCAGCTCGGCGACACGCCGCGCATCGAGGACCTGATCGGCGCGGTCAAGGTCATGCTCGACGCCTACCGCGAAGGCCGCGTCGACCGCGTGTTCATCGCCTACAACGTATTCGTCAACACGATGAGCCAGAAGCCGACCGTGCGCCAGATCGTGCCGGTCGTCGGCGAGGAAGACCCGGAGCTGCAGGCGCACTGGGATTACATCTACGAGCCGGAATCGGCCGAGCTGCTCGACGGCGTGCTGACGCGCTACGTCGAGTCGCAGGTTTACCAGGCAGTGGTCGAGAACATCGCCTGCTTCCAGGCCGCGCAGATGGTCGCGATGAAGAGTGCGTCCGACAACGCCGGCGAACTGATCGACTCGCTGCAGCTCGCCTATAACAAGAGCCGCCAGGCGGGCATCACCAAGGAGCTCGCGGAGATCGTCGGCGGTGCGGCGGCGGTATAAATCAGGTTCGTGGTCAGTGGTTAGTGGTCAGTGGTAAGAGAAAAGAGCAGGAAAGCCGCGCTGACGCTTAGCGAGATGATTTAGATAAACGAATTGGCAAAACGGTAACTGAACATGCTTGAGCAAACCAAAGTCACCAGCGGCACGATCGTGCAGATCATCGGCGCCGTCGTCGACGTGGAGTTCCCACGCGATGCCATGCCGAACATCTATGACGCGCTGAAGGTCGAAGAAACGAACCTGACGCTCGAAGTGCAGCAACAGTTGGGCGACGGCATCGTACGCGCGATCGCAATGGGCGTCAGCGAGGGCCTGACGCGCGGCATGAAAGTCGACAACACCGGCGCGCCGATTTCGGTGCCGGTCGGCGCCGCGACGCTCGGCCGCATCATGAACGTGCTCGGCGATCCGATCGACGAAGCCGGCCCGATCGCTACCGAGGAACGCTGGCCGATCCACCGCGAGGCGCCGAGCTTCGAAGAGCAGGCCGGCAGCACCGAGCTGCTGGAAACCGGCATCAAGGTCATCGACCTCCTGTGCCCGTTCGCGAAGGGCGGCTAGGTCGCGCTGTTCGGCGGCGCCGGCGTCGGCAAGACAGTGACAATGCTCGAACTCATTCGCAACATTGCGATCGAGCACAGCGGCTACTCGGTGTTCGCCGGCGTCGGTGAGCGCACCCGCGAAGGCAACGACTTCTATCATGAAATGAAAGAGTCGAACGTGCTCGACAAGGTCGCGCTGGTGTTCGGCCAGATGAACGAGCCGCCGGGCAACCGCCTGCGCGTCGCGCTGTCGGGCCTGACGATGGCGGAATTCTTCCGCGACGAAGGCCGCGACGTGCTGATGTTCATCGACAACATCTATCGTTACACGCTCGCCGGCACCGAGGTCTCGGCGCTGCTCGGCCGCATGCCGTCGGCGGTCGGCTACCAGCCGACGCTGGCCGAGGAAATGGGCGTACTGCAGGAGCGCATCACGTCGACGAAGAAAGGTTCGATCACGTCGATTCAAGCCGTGTACGTGCCGGCCGACGACCTCACCGACCCGTCACCGGCGACGACGTTCGCGCACCTGGATTCGACCATCGTGCTGTCGCGCCAGATTGCCGAGCTGGGCATTTACCCGGCGGTCGATCCGCTTGACTCCACCAGCCGTCAGCTCGACCCGAACGTCATCGGCCAGGAGCACTACGACACCGCGCGCGCGGTGCAGGGCGTGTTGCAGCGCTACAAGGAACTGCGCGACATCATCGCAATCCTGGGCATGGACGAATTGTCCGAAGAAGACAAACTGACCGTGCAGCGCGCGCGCAAGATCCAGCGCTTCCTGTCGCAGCCATTCTTCGTCGCCGAAGTGTTCACCGGTTCGCCGGGCAAATACGTCGCGCTGAAGGACACGATCCGCGGCTTCCGTGGCATCGTCGACGGGGAGT
>DASSOO010000312.1:0-4057 GCA_035700455.1 Gammaproteobacteria bacterium | reverse complement strand
GCCGCATTTCAACCCGCTCGGCGCACACCCCGGGGCCGGTACCGTTATTTTTCTCGAAGACGGCACGCAGGCGGCCGAACAGGTGCGGCAAATGAAGCTCGCTGCCCTCGGGCGCCTGACGGCAAGCATCGCGCACGAAATCCGCAACCCGCTCGGTGCGATCGGCCACGCTCACCAGTTGATCGCCGAATCAGAAACGCTGCCGGCCTCGGAACGGCGGCTGGTGGAGATCATCGGTGAACACACCGGGCGCGTGAACCGCATCGTCGAAAGTATTCTCAAGCTGTCGCGTGGCGGCGACGTCAAACTTGAGCAGATTGACCTTGGTATGTGGATACAGCGTTTCACGGCGGAGTTTCGCGAACGCAACTCGCTTGGCGAAGAGGATGCGCGGTTGACTGTCGTCCGAACCAGAGGTCCGCTGAGTGCACGCGTCGACGCCAACCAGTTGCATCAGATCGTCTGGAATCTCGCCGAAAACGCGCTCCGCTACGGTATGCCCAAGGATCGGGCGCGCTACGGCGACCAAAGCCTCGTCGAGTTCCGTCTCGGCCTGCGCCGTTATCGTAACCAGCCGTACCTCGAAGTGCTCGATCATGGCAACGGCATTGCGCCGGAATTCGCGGATCAGGTATTTGAACCCTTTTACACATCGAGTAGCCAGGGTACCGGCCTCGGGTTGTTCATTGCCCGCGAATTATGCGAGTGCAACCACGCGACACTGACGTATCATGCGCGCAGCACCGGCGGAAGCTGCTTTCGCATCACCTTCGCAGACCCGGAGAGTTGGATTGTTTAATGGTCTCGGATCAGCCTCACTTCGGCCGCTCCCATCAACGGAGGGGAAAGTGATGTGCACGCCCACTCCTGCAGCCTCCCACTCCTCCACGGGAGAGGGTCAGGGTGAGAAAGGAACCGATGCCTAGACCTGTAGCCTTAATCGTCGACGACGAACCTGACATCTGCGAGCTGCTCAGTATGACGCTCGCACGCATGGACATTGATTCGACGGCAGCGAACGATATCGCCGCTGCCAAGCGCGAGCTTGGTGCCCGACCGTTTGATCTGTGCCTCACCGACATGCGCCTGCCGGACGGTAACGGATTGGAACTTGTCACCTGGATTCAGAGCCGCTGTCCGAGCGTGCCGGTCGCGATGATTACCGCGCACGGCAACGTGCAAGCGGCTGTCGAAGCCCTCAAGGCCGGAGCCTTCGATTTCGTTTCCAAGCCGGTCGAGTTGGATGCACTGCGCAAGCTTATCGGCTCCGCCATTGAGCTGCGCACTGCGGCGCGTGACTCCGTACCCGCGACGCGCCTGCTCGGCGGATCGGCAGCGATTGAGCAGGTACGCGAGATGATCCGCAAGGTCGCTCGCAGCCAGGCACCGGTGCATATCACCGGCGAATCCGGCACTGGCAAGGAACTGGTGGCACGCCTGATCCATGAAAGCGGACCGCGCGCCGCCAAGCCGTTCGTGCCGATCAACTGTGGCGCGATTCCATCGGAGCTGATGGAAAGTGAGTTCTTCGGCCACCGCAAGGGCAGTTTCACGGGCGCGGTTGCCGACAAGATCGGCCTGGTGCAAACCGCCGAAGGCGGCACGTTGTTCCTCGACGAAGTCGCGGACCTGCCGCTGGCGATGCAGGTCAAGCTGTTGCGCGTTATCCAGGAAAAGCGCGTACGCCCGGTCGGAGCGCCGACCGAGATCCCGGTCGACGTACGCATCCTCAGCGCCACGCACAAAAACCTGCGTGCATTGATCGAATCGGGCGAGTTCCGCGAGGACCTCTACTATCGCATCGATGTCATCGAGGTACATGCGCCGGCACTGCGCGAGCGGCCCGAAGACATCCCGTTGCTGGCGAAGCACATCCTCGCGCGGCTGGCGCGAACCATGCAAATGGAACCGCCAAGGCTTAGCGACGCGGCACTTGAGTCGCTGATGGCCCATGACTACCCGGGCAACGTCCGGGAGCTCGAAAACATCCTCGAACGTGCGATGACCTTATCCGACGGCAACGCCATCGACCCGGAACATGTTGCGCCGCGTCAGGCGCGGCTCAGAGCCGAACCCGAGCCCGCGTCGTCATTGAGCAATGTGCCACTCGATGACCAGATCGGCGACGTCCAACGCGAAGCTATCCTGAAGGCGCTGGAAGACTGCCGCTACAACAAAACCGCGGCCGCGAGAAAACTCGGCATGACTTTCCGGCAGTTGCGCTACCGGATCAAAAAGCTGGGCCTGGAGGACGGAGGAAATGCTGTTTGACCTGTCTGCCTGCCCGTAATCCGCGTTCGGCAATTCCGGCAGTTCAAAATCGCTCTTTACCTTCGGATTTGGATCTATCTGTACCCCCGACAAACCCAAACGATGGCACCCGTATAATGGCGCCATGACAAACACGCCGCAGCCGGCCGCACCGTATGCCGATCTGACGCCGGACACGCTGCTCGACGCGGTTGAGGCCGCCGGGTGGCGCACCAACGGCGAACTGCTCGCACTCAACAGCTACGAAAACCGGGTTTATCAAGTCGGGCTCGACGAGGGCCAGCCGCTGGTCGCCAAGTTCTATCGACCCGGGCGCTGGACGGATGCGGCGATCCTTGAAGAGCATGGCTTCGTCGCCGAACTCGCGGCGCGCGAGATTCCGGTAGTTGCGCCGCTGACGGATGCGCACGGTGCGACGCTGCTGCATCATGCGGGCTTTCGCTTCGCACTGTTTCCGCGCCGCGGCGGACGGGCACCGGAACTTGATTCAGCCGTCAATCTCGAATGGCTGGGGCGCTTCCTTGGCCGCATCCACGCGGTTGGCATGGTCAAATCATTCCGCGAGCGGACCTCCATCGACGTCGATAGTCTCGGCGTTCCTGCGCGGACCGCGGTTCTGGCCTGCGGCTTTCTGCCCGACGATCTCGTCGCTCGCTACCGGGAAGTCGCCGATGCCGTACTCGATGGCGCCCGCCGGGCGTTTGCGCGCGCCGGGAATTACCGGCGGCTGCGGCTGCACGGCGACTGCCATCCCGGCAACATCCTGTGGACCGACGCCGGACCGCATTTTGTCGATTTTGACGACGCGGCCGATGGGCCGGCGATCCAGGACCTGTGGATGCTGCTCTCCGGCAGCCGCGCGGACATGACGACGCAACTCGACTCCGTACTCGAAGGCTACCGCCAGTTTGCCGACTTCGATGCCGCCGAGCTGCACCTGCTGGAAGCACTGCGCGCGCTGCGCATCATGCACTACGCCGCGTGGATCGCGCGGCGCTGGGACGACCCGGCGTTCCCGCGCAGCTTTCCGTGGTTCAACACCCCGCGCTATTGGGAAAATCACATCCAGAACCTGCGCGAACAGATTCCGCTGATCGACGAGCCACCGCTGGAGGCGGCCTGACGGCCACGGTACGGGGGCTGGGTTGGAGCTCCCGGCTCAAAGCCCGGAAAAAGGCACAGCTTTTGACCACTGACCGCTGGCCGCTCCGCTATAATAAGCGCCGCCAATGCAACCCGCCCTAAACCCGCCCGCCTCCGCCATTCGTCCCGCAACGCTCGACGACGTGGAGTCCCTCGTTCAACTGGAGCAGGCCTGCTTCGACAGCGACCGGTTGACGCGGCGCAATTTCCGCTACCTGCTGACGCAAGGCAACGCACTGCTGCTGGTGGACGACGGGCAAGGTAGCGGCCGCCTGCGAGGCTATGCCTTGGTGCTCTTTCGTACCGGCACATCGCTCGCGCGGCTTTATTCGATCGCGGTTGCACCGGATGCGCGCGGCCGCGGCATCGGCCAGGCGCTGATAGAAGCTGCAGAAGCGGCCAGTCGCGATCGCGATTGCGTCGCAATGCGCCTTGAGATCCGCGCCGACAATGCGGCAGCAGAGAAGCTCTACCGCAAGATGGGCTACCGCCCGTTCGGTACCTATCCCGATTACTACGAAGACCATGCCGACGCGGTGCGCATGGAAAAATCGTTGGTTACGCACTTGAACCCGCCGGTCTCGCGCGTGCCCTACTACGAGCAAACGCTCGATTTCACCTGCGGCCCGGCGGTGCTGATCAT
>DASSOO010000311.1:0-6951 GCA_035700455.1 Gammaproteobacteria bacterium | reverse complement strand
GTTGGGAAGACGAATTCCGGCTGCTTGAAGAATTGTTGCATGCAGCTGCCGCGAAGAGCGATCGCAGCGCGTTCAAGTCGGCCTGGCAAAGATTTCGAGACAGCGCGCCGCGTCCGGGCAGACTGCGCGAATCGCTTACCCAGGTTGGCGGCGCGTTGCGGCGCGCCGCGGCGGAGCCGAACGAGGAGCGCGGTTGCGATGTCGACCGTCTGCGCCAGTTCCAGGCGCTGTTTCGCGTCCTGCGCGAGCATACGTATAACGCGCGGCCGCTGCCGGACGTGACTTCCGGCTGGCGGTTCAACCGCGCGTTTTTCGAGACTTGGTTTTCAACGTTCCTCGCCGGTGTCGAATTCGACATCGCCGCCGCGCGCCGCGTGGTGATCGATGGCAAGCCGCTCGCCGATCGGCCGCTCGATTCGAACGCGATGCTGCACACATTTCGCGTGCTGAGCGACGACGCCGACGTCGGCGTACGTCCGGCGGACGGCGCCGAATTTCTCCAGCTCCTGTGCGCCCGCCACCGTGCCATGTTTCCCGAACGCGACACCGGCGAGGCCGGCTGTTTGCGCCAGCCGCACGCGCATTCGGTAGCCGGCCAGCTCGCGCCGGAACTCGTGCGCGGTACGCTGCTCAAGGGCTTCGAGCTCTACCGCGAGCTGCAGGAGCCGTTTACGCGGGCCGCGTTCATGCTGTACCTGGTGCGGGAAACCCATCCGTTCGACGAAGGCAGCGGGCGGCTCGCGCGCATCATGATGAATGCGGAACTGTCTGCCGCCGGCGAAATGCGCATCCTGATTCCGCCGGTGTTCGCCGGCGATTACTGGCTTGCGCTGCGTGCACTCGCGCGCGACGGGGATCCGGAACCCTTCGTGCGGCTGCTGACGCGCGCGCACGCGTTCAGCGCGGCGATCGATTTTGGCGACTACGACGCGACGCTCGCCCAACTCGAAAACGGCAACGCGTTCATGCCTCCGGACAGGCGGATCCGGATACATGAGGCGTAGCCGCACATGACGGACACACGCAGCGTGCCGCGGGCGCGAAGCGGTACGGCGTCTGCCGACACGGCCGGCTGGCGCAAGCGCATCGCGCTCAGCCTGGCAGTGCTGGGCGTAGTTTACGGCGACATCGGCACGAGCATGCTGTATTCGCTGCGCGCCTGCTTCGAGGGCGCGAACCCGGTGCCGGTGAACCCCGTCGACGTGCTCGGCGTGCTGTCGCTGATTTTCTGGACCCTGATCCTCGTCATTTCGCTCAAGTACATGACCTTCGTGCTGCGCGCGGACAATCGCGGCGAGGGCGGTATCTTTGCCCTGATCGGCCTGTTACGGCCGTGGCGCGGACTCGAGCGCCGCGGGCGGCGCTGGCTGCTGATCATGAGCGGTCTGTTCGGTGCCGCGCTGCTTTACGGCGGCATCATGATCACGCCCGCGATTTCGATCCTGAGCGCAGTCGAGGGGCTCGAAGTCGCGGCCCCGGCACTTGCGAGCTACGTCATTCCGCTGACGATCATCATCCTGCTGCTGCTGTTCGTGTTCCAGCGCCACGGCACCGCGCGCGTCGGCGCGGTGTTCGGCCCGGTCATGGCAGTGTGGTTCGTGACCATTGCCGCGCTCGGCCTGAATGCGATCCTGCGGGAGCCAACTGTACTCGTGGCGGTGAATCCGTGGTATGCGATCCGGTTCTTCCGCCATGCCGGCTGGGCCGCTTTCCTGGTGCTGTACGCGGTCTTCCTCGTCACCACCGGCGGCGAAGCGCTGTATGCCGACATGGGGCACTTCGGCCGCGGGCCTATTCGCCGCGCGTGGTTCGGATTCGTGCTGCCTGCGGTACTGCTCAATTATTTCGGCCAGGGCGCGCTGCTGCTCACCGACCCCGGCATCACGCAGCCGTTCTATCACCTCGTGCCGCAGTGGGGGCTGTACCCGCTGGTAGTGCTGACGACGGCGGCGACGGTCATCGCCTCCCAGGCGACGATCAGCGGCTCGTTTTCGCTGACGCGCCAGGCGATCCAGCTCGGCCAGATGCCGCGCTTTCGCGTGGTCCAGACTTCGCCGGAGACGCGCGGCCAGATTTACGTGCCGGCGGTCAACTGGGTGCTGATGATCGCGGCGATCGGACTGGTCATCGCATTTCAAAGTTCGGCAAATCTGGCCGCGGCTTACGGCATTGCCGTCAACGGCACGATGGTGGTGACGACCATCCTCGCGTACAACGTTGCGCGCGAACGCGGTGGCTGGAGCCAGGCGGCCGCGCTCGCGTTCCTCGTCGGCTTTCTCGCGATCGACCTCACGTTCTTCGGGTCGAACCTGACCAAGCTTGCCGACGGCGGCTGGTTCCCGGTCGCGATCGGTATCGTTTTTTTTACGCTGATGTCGACCTGGCGGCGCGGCGGCGCAATGCTGCAATCGCAAGCGGGGAAAAACGCGGAAAAGCTCGAGACCTTCCTCGGCGAGCTGGCACAGTCGAAATTGCAGCGCGTGCCCGGCACCGCCGTCTTCCTGACCGGCCGTCTGACCGAAACGCCGCCCGCGTTGCGCCACCACATCGAGCGCAACCGCGCGCTGCACGACCAGGTCATCCTGCTGACGGTTCTTACCGCCGACGAGCCGCGCGTGCCGGCCGACGAGCGCATCGAAGTCAAGTTTTACCCGCAGGGCTTCTATCGCGTGATCCTGCATTACGGCTACATGCAGGGGCCGAACATTCCGTCGGAACTCGCAGCCTGCCGCGCGCGCGGCATTGATATCGATCTTGACGAGATTACGTATTACATTGGCCGCCAGTCGCCGCTGGTCGGCCGCAAGAAAGGCGGCATGCCGACCTGGCGTGACCACTTGTTCGCCTTCATGGTGCGCAATTCGATGAAGGCGACCGCCTATTACCAGATTCCGGCGGACCAAACGGTCGAAATGGGCCTCCAGGTGCGGATTTGATGCTGCTGGGCAGCCGCCCGACCCCGCGGTTGGTGTAAACTGCGCAGCGAGCCGGAGCCGTAAATCGTCACCAGCTACGATCGAGACAGGTTCTGATGAAAATAATCATCCTCGGAGCCGGCCAGGTCGGTTCGACCGTCGCCTATAACCTGGTAACGGAAAGCAGCAACGATATTACCGTCGTCGACAGCAATGCCGAGGTGCTGGCGGACCTCGAAAAGCGCCTCGACCTGCGCACCGTGCATGGCTTCGCTTCGTACCCGAACGTGCTGCGCGAGGCCGGTGCCGAAAACGCCGACATGCTCATCGCGGTCACCGACAGTGACGAAACCAACATCGTCACCTGCCAGATCGCCAATACGTTGTTTCATACGCCGACCAAAATCGCGCGCGTCCGCGCCGGCGAATACCTCGCCGCGGGCGAAATCTTCCAGCAGGGCGCGCTCGCGATCGACCGGCTGATCAGCCCCGAGCAGCTCGTCACCGATTACATCCGCCGCCTGATCCAGTATCCGGGCGCGCTGCAGGTACTGGATTTCGCCGACGGCAAGGTGCGCCTCGTCGGTGTGCAGGCATATTACGGCGGGCCGCTGGTCGGCAAGGAATTGCGCGCGATCCGCGAACATATACCGCATGTCGAAACGCGCGTCGCCGCGATCTACCGCCGCGGCGAGCCGATCATTCCGCAGGGCGATACCGTCCTCGAGGCCGACGACGAGGTGTTCTTCATCGCCGCGCGCCGCGACATCCGTTCGGTAATCAGCGAGTTGCGCAAGCTCGACAAGCCGATCCGCCGAGTCATTATCGCCGGCGCCGGCAACATCGGCGTGCGTCTCGCGAACGCGCTCGAAGACACGCACAACGTCAAGCTGATCGAACGCGACGGTGCTCGCGCGCGTATGGTGTCGGCGATGCTCGACAACACCATCGTGCTGCACCGCGATGCCGCCGACGAAGACATGCTGCGCGAGGAGAACATCGAAAACACCGACGTGTTCTGCGCGGTAACCAATGCCGAGGAAGCAAACATTCTTTCGGCGATGCTGGCCAAGCGCCTCGGCGCGCGCAAGGTACTTGCGCTGATCAACCGGCCGGCCTACGCGGAGCTGGTGCAAAGCGGCGTCATCGACATCGCGCTGTCGCCGCAGCAGGTGACGATCGGCGCGCTATTGACGCACATCCGTCGCGGCGACGTGGTCAACGTACACACGCTGCGGCGCGGCGCGGCCGAGGCGATCGAGGCCGTTGCCCACGGCGAGAAAGGCAAGTCAAAAGTCGTCGGCCGCGCAATCGAAAACATCGACCTGCCGCCGGGTACGACAATAGGTGCGATCGTTCGCGGCGAAGACGTGCTGATGGCGCACCACGATACCGTAATCGAACCGGATGATCACGTGATTCTGTTCGTGGTCGACCGCAAGCACATTCCCGCGGTCGAAAAGCTGTTCCAGGTGGGCGTCGATTTTGTTTAAGGCTGTCGTCTGAGGATGCATCTCGCCGTCGTCCAACGTGTCCTCAGCCTGATCCTGATCCTGTTCGGGCTGACACTGCTCGTGCCGCTGCTGGTGGCGTGGTACTACGGCGACGGCGGTCTGATGCCGTTCGTCTACGGCTTCGCGGTGACGGCGGGCGCCGGCCTGTTGGCGTGGGTGCCGGTGCACCGCCGGCAGCGAGACCTGTCGCTGCGCGACGGCTTCATGATTGTCGCGCTGGCATGGGTATTGTGCAGTGCATTCGGCGCCTTGCCGTTCGTGTTCGCCGTGCATCCGCAAATGTCGTTCAGCGAGGGCATGTTCGAAGCTGCCTCGGGCCTGACGACAACCGGGGCTACCGTAATTACCGGCCTGGACCGGCTGCCGCACTCGATTCTTTACTACAGGCAGCAACTGCACTGGTTCGGCGGCATGGGCATCATCGTGCTGGCGCTTGCGGTGCTGCCGATGCTCGGCGTCGGCGGCATGCAGCTTTACCGCGCCGAGACGCCGGGACCGGTCAAGGACAAACTTACGCCGCGCGTCACCGAGACTGCGAAGGCATTGTGGCTGATCTATCTTGGGATCACCTTTACCTGCGCGCTATCCTACTGGCTCGCCGGAATGCCGCTGTTCGATGCGATCGGCAACAGTTTCGCCACGGTCGCAACCGGCGGTTTTTCGATGCACGACGCGAGCTTCGCGTACTACCACAGCAACACGCTTGAGTTGCTGGCATCGTTTTTCATGTTTATCTCGGGCGCTAACTTCGCGCTGCATTTCAGCGTACTGCGATCGGGTTCCATAAAAGCTTACTTCCGCGATTCCGAATTCCGCTTCTATCTCATCATTACGCTCGTCCTGATTGCAGTCATGACAGCGTATCTGCGCTACGAAGGCACGTTCCACAACACTTTCAAGGCATTCGTCGAATCGGCATTCCAGTACACGTCGATGATGACGACGACCGGCTTTCTGTCGAGCAACTTCTGGGAATGGCCCGGCTTCGTGCCGCTGATGCTGATCCTGATCGGCTTCATGGGAGCCTGCGTCGGTTCAACAACCGGCGGCATCAAGGTTATGCGCGTTGTGTTGATGGCCAAGCAGTCGTTGCGCGAGATCATGCTGTTGCTCCACCCGAGTGCGGAAATTACGGTAAAGAGCGGTGGCCGGCCCGTCTCCAACCGTATTCTGCAGGGTGTTCTCGGCTTCGTGGCGCTGTATTTTGCCCTGTTCGCTGTCATGCTCATGCTGCTGCTGATGACAGGGCTCGATCCGCTCAGCGCCTTTTCCGGCCTCGCGACCTGCATGAACAACGTCGGCCCCGGCCTCGGCAGCGTAACCACCGGCTTTGGCAAGGTCAGCAATCCGGCCTTGTGGATTCTGACCGCCGCAATGCTGCTCGGACGCCTCGAAATCTATCCGCTACTGGTGCTGTTTACGCCCACGTTCTGGCGCCGCTAGCCCTGGTTCGCCAAAGCGGGGCCGCGGCCATGCGCAGCCCCGAGACAGGTTCCATTTGTGACCCAGCTTTCGGGACTTCTCGGGCTTTGCGCCACCAGTCGATCGGATCGGAACCTTTAGACCGCTGGCGCGGCATCGGTCTCCGCGCGATCCCGTTCAGCCGGTCGCTCTGGGTTATCATTAGGTTCTGGATGGATGTGATCGAACGATTCGAGCAGACGCTCGCCACCGGCCGCGATTCGGCGCTGCTGCGTTTCTCGCTGGGCAATGAATACCTCAAGGCCGCTCTCCCTGCGCGGGCGGCCGAGCATCTTGCGCGCGCCGTGGAACTTGATCCCCGTTATTCGGCGGCGTGGAAGCTGTATGGCAAGGCGCTCGCGGCCGCCGGCCGCGAAACGGAGGCTGTGGCGGCTTTTACGCAAGGCATTGCGACGGCCGAGGCGCGCGGCGACAAGCAGGCGGCAAAGGAAATGCGGGTGTTCCTGCGCCGGCTGCAAAAGGACGGATGATGAATCCGCTGAAGCGGCGCCTGCGGCGTTGCAAGCGAGCTCAAAGCGCTTTTTTCGGCCGAGTTCATTTGCTTGATCGGATCATCAAAGGCTGACCGGAGACATATGAACAGAGAAAAATTCAGCGACACGCGCATGGCGCTCTACGACAAGAGCCTGCTGAATCGCGAGTCGTGGAAAATCTTCCAGATCATGGCCGAATTCGTCGAGGGCTTCGAGCGTCTGGTGACGATCAAGCCGTCGGTAAGCATCTTCGGCTCGGCGCGGATGGGGCCGGAGCACCCTTATTATCAACTGGCGGAAAAGATCGGCCGGGCACTGTCGGACGCTGGTTTTTCGGTCGTCACCGGCGGCGGGCCGGGGCTCATGGAAGCGGCAAACAAGGGTGCTTTCGCCGGCAAGTCGCCGAGCATCGGCCTGAATATTCAGTTGCCGCACGAGCAGCGCGGCAACCGCTACCAGAACCTGTCGCTGACATTCAAGCACTTCTTCACGCGCAAGGTCATGTTCGTCAAGTACGCATCGGCCTACGTAGTGCTGCCCGGCGGCTTCGGAACGCTCGACGAACTG
>DASSOO010000310.1:0-3050 GCA_035700455.1 Gammaproteobacteria bacterium | reverse complement strand
TCCAGACGATCGTGCCGCCCGGCATCACGATGACGCTGTATTTCATCATCTTCGGCAGTCTCATCGGCAAGCGCGTCGGGCAGATGGGCGGCTACAGCTACATGGAGTTCCTGGCACCCGGCCTCATCATGATGTCTGTGGTGATGAACTCCTACACCAACGTCGTGTCGTCGTTTTTCGGCGCGAAGTTCGGCCGCCACATCGAGGAGTTGCTGGTCTCGCCGATGCCGAACGTGCTGATCCTGCTCGGCTACATGGTCGGCGGCGTCTGCCGCGGCCTGCTCGTCGGCGTGCTCGTCGCCTTCGTCGCGCGGCTGTTCACGCACCTGCCGCTGGTGCATCCGTTTATTATGCTGACGGTCGCGATCCTGACCTCGGCCGTATTCTCGCTCGCCGGCCTCATCAACGCGGTATTCGCGAAGAAGTTCGACGACGTCACCATCATCCCGACCTTCGTGCTGACGCCGCTCAACTACCTCGGCGGCGTGTTCTACTCGATCGAACTGCTGTCGCCAACCTGGCAGACGCTGAGCCGTCTCGACCCGATCCTGTACATGGTCAATGCGTTTCGCTACGGCTTTCTCGGGGTTTCCGACATCTCGATCGGAGCAGCCTACGCCATCATCGGCTTTTTCCTCGTCGTACTGTTCGGCGTCGCGCTGGTACTGCTCAACAAGGGCGTAGGCCTGAGGAGCTGAAGCAGTGGCCGCCATTGCCTATACCGCCGCCGCGATCGACCGCTTCGTGTCGACGGCAATGGGCAACGTGGAGCGCGAATATCCGAATCACATTACACACTGGCTGGGCAGCGACGCCGATGCGCGTCCGCCGCGTGAACTTACGCCGATTTTTTATGGCTGCCTCGACTGGCACTCAGCGGTGCATTCGCACTGGCTGCTCGCGCGGGCGCTCAACGATTTTCCCGATGCATCGTTTGCTGTCGGCATTCGCGATCGTTGCGCACGTGCGTTTACGCCGGAAAATGTTGCTGGCGAAGTGGCTTACATGGGCGCGCCCGAGCGGGTGCCGTTCGAGCGGCCGTACGGCCTGGCGTGGCTGCTGACGCTTGATGCGGAACTTGCGCGCGCGCCGGAGACGGCGTGGCGCGAAGCGCTCTCGCCGCTCACTGCGCTGGCGGCGGAGCGCCTGTGGAGTTGGCTCGACAAGATTCGCTACCCGATTCGCGGCGGCGAACATTCGCAGACGGCGTTCGCGTTCGGGCTGATGCTCGATTGGGCGGATGCAACGAACGAGTCGCGACGCGCGGACTCGCTGCGCGAGCGTTGCCGCCGGTTCTATGGAAGCGATGTCGATGCGCCGCTCGCGTATGAACCTTCGGCGCACGACTTCCTGTCGCCGGCACTCGCGGAAGCCGATCTGATGCGCCGCGTATTCACGCCGCTCGATTTCGCCGCGTGGCTGGATGAATTCCTGCCGGGCTTCGCCGGCGGCGTCGACTTCGCACCGGTGGAAATCGCCGATCGTGCCGACCCGAAGCTCGCCCACTTCGACGGCCTGAATCTGAGCCGAGCCTGGATGCTGCGCGGCGTCGCTTCCGGCCTCCCGCCCCACGACACTCGTCGCGAGCCGTTGCTGCAGGCTGCTGCCGACCATGCTTCCGCCGGACTCGCCGGCGCCGAAACGCAGCACTACGCCGGTACGCACTGGCTCGGGACGTTTGCCGTTTACTGGCTTAGCGGCGCCGGTTCGCCGCGACTCAAATCAGGCGCTTAAAAAATCCCGGCAGCGGCGGACTTTCGGACGACGGCACCCGGGAAAGATGTTCGAACCGCCTATCCCTTCCGCGCCAGCCCTCTGACGAATCCAATCAGGCCGAGGCGGTCGGCGAGTTGCGTTGCAAGGCGCGGCGAGACGGCTTCGATCGCCATCAGCAGGCGCGCGGGCTTGGGGTTGACGATGATTTCGGGCGCGTTGGTCTTGATGGCGCGCACGACGGCGTCGGCCACCTGCTGCGGCCGGCAGGCGCCGAGCGCCTTCGGCGGCGGCGTTTCGCGGCGCGCAAACATGCCGGCGTCGGCGACGAAACCGGGCGAAATGAGAGAAACGTCGACGCCGCGGCCGGCGAGTTCGGCGCGCAGCGACAGGCTCCAGCGTGCGAGGCCGCCTTTCGAGCCGGCATAGACCGAACCGTAGGGCATGCCGACGCGGCCGGCGAGCGAGGCGATGTTGACGATGTGCCCGAAACGGCGCTCGAGCATTGCCGGCAGGATCGCGCGTGTCAGCAGCATCGGCGCGAGCAGGTTGACTTCGATCAGCCGGCGGATGTTATCCGCATCCTGCGTTTCATACTCGACGATGTCTTCGACACCGGCGTTGTTGACGAGGATGTCGACGCGGTCGAATTCGAGACGGGCGCGTTTGACGAGATTGCTGCGCGCGGTGTCGTCGGTGATGTCGGCCTGCACGCAGATTGCTTCGCCGCCGCGGTCGCTGATGGCGCGTGCGACTTCACCGAGCTTGTCGAGGTTGCGGGCCGCAAGCACGACGCGCGCGCCTTCGACGGCAAGCGCCTTGGCAATAAACGCACCGATGCCTTGCGAGGCGCCGGTGATAACCGCGGTTTTCCGGGTGAGCGAATCCACGCGGCGAAACTCAGGCGGCTGCGATTGCAGCCGCCCTCGGTAGCTGGATTATGGCCCTGCGCCTGGCCGCGGCAGTTCGCGCAGCGGCCCCGGCTGGGACGAGAAGTAGGCGGCGAGGTCTTCCATGTCCTGCTCGGACAGCGCCGAGACCATGCCGTTCATGATCGCGTTCTTGCGCGTGCCGGCCTTGTACTCCTTGAGTGCGTGCAGCAGGTAATCGTCGAACTGTCCCGCCAGGATGGGGAACTGGTCCGACACGCTGATGCCGTTCGCGCCATGGCACGCGGCACAGGTCGTCGATTTCTTCTTGCCGGCGGCGGCGTTGCCGGCGGCGAACACGGTGGAAGCACCCAGCGCCAGGCTGAGCGCGCAAGTTGCCAACAACAGTTTCTTCATCATCTGCCCCTGCTGATGTCGTTATTTGCCGGGCCGCTTAGCCGGCTTTTC
>DASSOO010000309.1:0-2132 GCA_035700455.1 Gammaproteobacteria bacterium | reverse complement strand
CGCTCGCCACGTTGTGCGAAATCTCGCCGGTCGCTGCGTTCTGCTGCTCGACCGATGCCGCTACCGCAGAAGTATACTGGTTGATTTCCTGCATGCGGCCGGCAATCTGGCGGATTGCCTCGACCGCGCCCGAAGTTGAGTTTTGCACCGCCAGGATGTGGTTGGCGATATCCTCGGTCGCCTTGGCCGTTTGCACGGCCAGCGACTTTACTTCCGAAGCGACGACCGCAAAGCCCTTGCCAGCTTCGCCGGCGCGCGCCGCCTCGATCGTCGCATTGAGCGCCAGCAGATTGGTCTGGCCGGCGATGTTGCGGATCAGCTTCACCACGTCGCCGATCTTCTGCGCGCCGGCGGCAAGGCCGGCGATCTCACCATCTGTTGCCCGGGCTTCCTCGGTCGCCAGGCCGACGATGCTGCTGGTGTGCGTGAGCTGGCGGCTGATCTCGGCGATCGAGTGGGACAGCTCGTCGGCGGCGACCGCCGCGGTTTCCACGTTCTTCGAGGCTTCGTTGAAAGCCTGCACCGCGCTTTCAGCGCGTTGGCTGGTCTGGTGCGAAGAGCCGAACAGAACGCTCGCCGTCGAGCGCATGGCGGTGGCGCTCTCGCTGACGCTGGACAAGAGCGCCTCCACGTGCGGACGAAATGAAGCGATAGCGGCATCGATCGCCGTGCGCCGCCGCTCCTGATCGCGGATGGCAGCGCGTTCCTCCTCGGCGCGGCGCTGCTCGGTGACGTCCTCGTGCGTGGATACCCAGCCGCCGCCGGGCATCGGCTCGTTCTTGGCTAACACGATGCGGCCGTCGCTGGCTTGCACGTAATGCGGCTTGCTGACGCCGCCTTTCACCGTATTAAGGATGCGCTGGCAATAGGCATCCACGTCGTCGACGAATAGCCCGGTCTCTTTTCGATGCTCGATGAGTCGGCGGAGCGTACAGCCGGGTTTCACGATCTCCGGTGACAACTTGTACATCTCGAGATAGCGGCGGTTCACCACGGTGATGCGCGTTTGCGCATCAAACATGTTGAGACCTTGCGACATGTTGTCGATGGCATCGACGAGCCGGCGGTTCTGAACGCGCAGACGGCGGAGCCAGGCGCAAACCGCCGCGAGCGCGGCAAGCGATGCGCCCGTCAGCAGGAGGATCACTCCCGCGACCGCGGATGGCAGAGTCAACGAAAGCATGCCGGCTCACTGGCTACTCGTGCCCAGCTTCCGAAGTTCGCGATACATTGCAGCAACCACTGACCCGAACTTCGGAAGCAAAGGGCACGAGCAAGTCTATATTTCTAGTGCCGTTTTTCCATTTGAAGTTCCTGAACGAGCTTGCTGCAACTGCTGCAGGAACTTCAAATCGGCGGCACCAGTGTCACGATATTGTGTGCGAGCTGTTTCGATATAGTTAACGCTCTTTTGCAGGCGCGACCGCGCTCAAGGCCTCGGCTTTTCCGCACGGGCAACGTTGTTGAACTGTCTGCGATGAGGCCGCCGCTTCCACCCGCTTAACAGCTTCGCAAGGTTAATCGGCGCATAAAAAAATCTGTCGCATTCTCGTCACGGAAGGCGAGTTCAGTTGCGTCGGGTGCGGGTGGTTGCGTGCGCGTTCGGGATTTTGCGTTCCAGGGACGGGGAGGCAGGGCGGCGAAGACCGCGCTTTTTGTGCTCGGCATGGCGCTTTTGCCGACGCAGGCTGCCTTTACCGATCTCGGCGCACTGCTCGCGCGTCAACCGGGAGTCACGGCGCGCGCGCATAAGTTCGCGCTGTCATTGCCCTTAGGCGCCATCCACGCGGCTACCTTTAGCCTGCCGCGGCCGATCGGCACCGGTCTTCCCCATCCGCCAATCTACGCGCTGGCGAATTTCGATCCCGGCGACATAGCGACATCGATCGGCGCGCAGATGCTCGGCGATGCAAGCGCGCCGCTGCAATTCCCCACGGTCAATCGCAAGGACAAACGCGATTTTCTTGCCCGACGCCGCAGAATGCCGCTGCCGCCGCTGCCGCCGCTGCTGGCGATCCAGCCGCTGCCAGTGACACAGATCGAAACCTCGCTCAAACCCGACCGAGCGAACGGCGGCGTCGGTCGCTACGGCCACTACGAGTTCGCCACTGCGCTCGACAGGTCGGACAAAA
>DASSOO010000308.1:0-7104 GCA_035700455.1 Gammaproteobacteria bacterium | reverse complement strand
AAATTAGCGAGATGCATGACGACGGTCCCTGTTCGTTTTGGGTGCGAGATAGTCTAACAGCCTCGGGGCTGGGGGCTGGGGGCTGGGGCGTGCGAAGCGCATCGCTTTCTCCATACTTGGACCCCAAGCGCTCGTCCTAGGCACTTTTTTGTTCCGCGTGCGACAATCGATAAACTTTGTTCCGCAGCTCGTAACTAATGGCCAGCAATCTGCCGCTGCATCCCGATACGCTCGCCGTTCACGCCGGCCGCACCGTCGACGCCGAAACCGGCGCCATTGCGCTGCCGATCCATCCGAGTACGACCTTCGAACGGGCTGCCGACGGCAGCTTTCCGCACGGCAACATCTATACGCGCTATGCGAATCCGACGCGCGGACACCTCGAAACCTGCCTCGCCGCGCTCGAAGGCGGCGCCGAGGCAGCGGCGTTCGGCTCCGGCACCGCCGCGGCGCACGCGATATTCCAGGCACTCGGACCGGAGTCGCACGTCGTCGCGTCGGCCGATGCCTACCACGGCATTCTGCGGCTGCTGCGCGAAATCATGGCGCCGTGGCGGCTTGCCGTAACCCTCGTCGATACCACCGATCTCGATGCAGTGCACACGGCACTTCGACCGGAAACGCGCCTTTTATGGGTGGAA
Organism: Gammaproteobacteria bacterium; assembly: GCA_035700455.1. Classification (GTDB taxonomy): domain Bacteria; phylum Pseudomonadota; class Gammaproteobacteria; order Natronospirales; family DASSBR01; genus DASSBR01. The sequence goes on along the minus strand of DASSOO010000308.1, from coordinate 6,463 downwards.
ACGCCGTCGAACCCGCTGCTCAAGATCAGCGACCTGGCGGCTTTGGCCGAAATTGCGCACTCGCAGGACATCGTTGCCGTGTGCGACAACACGTTCGCGACGCCGGTGCTGCAACGCCCGCTCGATCTCGGCTTCGATCTGGCGATGCTGAGCACGACCAAATATCTCGGCGGCCACAGCGACGTGCTTGGCGGCGCGCTGGTCACGCGCGCGGTCGATGCGTTCTGGGACAGGCTGCGGTTTCTGCAGGGCGCGGCCGGCGCGGTGCCGAGCCCGTTCGACTGTTGGCTCGTGCTGCGTGGCGCGGCGACTCTGCCGCTGCGGGTGCGCGCGCAGTCGGAAAACGCGGCGCGGCTTGCCGAGCATCTCGCTTCGCATCCGGTGGTGGAACGGGTTTATTATCCGGGGCTGCCAGAGCACCCGGGCCATGCGCTCGCCGCGCGGCAAATGAACGGATTCGGCGGGATGCTGTCTTTTACCGTCGTGGGCGGCGAAGCCGCCGCGATCGCCGCCGCCGGACGCCTGCGCCTCATCAAGCGCGCGACCAGCCTGGGCGGCGTCGAGACGCTGATCGAACATCGCGCATCGATCGAAGGGCCGGAGACACGTACGCCGCGCAATCTGTTGCGACTGTCGGCCGGCATTGAGCATGCCGAGGATTTGATCGCCGATCTCGATCAGGCACTCGTATTCGCATAAGCGAGCTGTCCAGTTGACGCCCGCTGCAAAAAATTGAAAAAACAGGAGAGCACCATGCGCCCCTATCCGCTGCTGATCGTCGCCCTGCTGCTGCCGGCTTTCGCGTTCGCGAAGCCGCCGGCGAGCCAGACCTTGACGCTCGAAGAAATTATGGCGAATCCGGATTGGATTTCGGTGCCGCCGGAAAATCCATACTGGAGCTCGGACGGCTCGCGCGTCTATTTCGAAAAGCAGCCCTACGATCAGCAGGTCCATACGCTCTACAGCGTCAGTGCGAACGGCGGCCCTGCCGCCAAGGTGCCGGATGCCGACTGGAGCGGGACCGGCTCGACGCAGGCAGCCTACAATCGTGCGCTCACGCGCGAAGCCTACGTTGCGCACGGCGACCTGTTTGTCAAGAACATTGCCAACGGCAAGATCACCCAGCTCACGCGCGGCGCATCCGCCGCTAACCCGATGTTTCTCGCGGACGGCCGCGAGGTTGCCTATCAGCAAAAAGACACCTGGTACATCGTCAATCCCGAAAACGGGCTGACGACACGCGTTGCTGACATCCGCATGACCGACGCGCCGGACACGCCGCCGGCACAGTACAACTACGTCACCGCGGACGCTTTGCGGTTGTTCGACGCGCTCAAGAAAGACAAGGCGGACGCCAAGGCTGCGCGCGAGCATGAACAAGCGCTCGCCAAGGCCGATCGCACTCGCGCCGGGATGCCGTGGTATCTCGGTGACGACAGCGTAATCATCGGCAGTTCGTTGTCGCCGAATGCGCGTTGGCTGCTGGTGGTCACGATGTCGAAGGGCTACAACCGCGGTCCGCACGGCAATATGCCGCGCTACATCAACGACGACGGCACCGTTAAAATGATCGACGTGCATCACCGCGTCGGAATGAATGAGCCGCCGCCGAACCATCTCGTGCTGCTCGACCTCAAGACGCACGAAAAGTACCCGCTCGGTCTCGATAACCTGCCGGGAATCAAGGACGATCCGCTCGCGAAGCTGCGCGAGGAAGTGGTCAAGTGGGACGTGGAACACGGCGTCGGGCGCGACAAGGCCGAGGCGTCGGTAAAGGCGCCGAAGGTACGGCCGGTCTACGTATACGACGTCGAATGGAACAATGCCGGCGACGCAGTCGCGATCGGCTTGACGTCGATCGACAACAAGGATCGCTGGATCACGACGGTTGACTTCAAGGACCACAAGCTCGTCACGGCGAATCGCCTGACCGACGACGCCTGGATCAACTGGACGCACAACATGTTCGGCTGGCTGCCGGACAACAAGACGCTGTGGTTCATGTCGGAGAGGACCGGTTATTCCCAGCTCTACCTTACGACCGCGAACGGCCACGACACGCGCGCGCTGACGCAAGGCAGGTTCGTGGTCGAGTCGCCGGAGCTGAGCCACGACGGCCATTACGTTTATTTCCAGGCAAACCCGGATCATCCCGGCACCTGGAACCTGTACCGGGTACCGACAGCCGGTGGCAAAATTCAACAGATCACGCACCTCGACGGTCTGAACGGTACCCAGCCGGCGCTGCACGGCGACAGCCGCTTCGTGCTGTCGCCGAACAGCTCGAAGATTCTGTTCTATCACTCGACCTCGATCCGCCCGCCGGAACTTTACGCGCAGGCCGCCGAGCCGGGCGCGCAGCCGACGCGGCTTACCCACACGATTACATCGGATTTCGCGTCGATTCACTGGATCGCGCCGAAGATCGTCAAGATCCCGTCGACGCACGTGAAGCAGCCGCTGTATGCACGCCTGTGGCTGCCGACCGACTACGACCCGCACAAGACCTACGCGGGTGCCGTATTCATTCACGGCGCGGGTTACCTGCAGGACGCCCACACCGGCTGGTCGTATTATTTCCGCGAGGCGCTGTTCAACAACTTCCTGACGCAGCACGGCTATGTCGTCTTCGACATGGACTATCGCGGCTCGGCCGGCTACGGCCGCGACTGGCGCACCGCGATTTACCGCAACATGGGTCACCCGGAAGTGCAGGACATTACCGACGGCGTGCACTGGCTGACGCAGAATTACCACGTCGACCCGCACAAGCTCGGCGTTTACGGCGGTTCTTACGGCGGCTTCATGACCTACATGATGATGTTCCGCCGCCCGACGCTGTTCGCCGCCGGTGCCGCGCTGCGCCCGGTCGCCGACTGGGCCAACTACAACGATGGCTACACCTCGGCGATTCTCAACCGGCCGAACATCGACCCGGTCGCGTACCAGCGCAGCTCGCCGATCTACTACGTGCAGAACCTGCAGCATCCGCTGCTGATCGAGCAGGGCATGGAAGACGACAACGTGTTTTTCCAGGACACGGTGTACACGGTTCAGCGGCTGATCGAACTGAAGAAGAAGAATTTCGAAACGGCGTTCTTCCCGCTCGAACATCACGACTTCAAGGCGCCGGCCGCGTGGTTGCATGAGTACCGGCGCATCTTCAAGCTGTTCTCGACGTACGTGAATCCGCAGGCTTCGCAAGCGGGCGAATGATGTCCACGAGGATCCGCAACGCGGTCGATTCCGACTTCGACTACCTGTTGGTGCTGAACGAGTCGGCACTGCCGGAAGTCGGACACCTGGAGGCGGCGGATCTCGAAAAGCTGCTGGCGATGGCTGCTTACTGCCGCGTCATCGAACAAGACGGCGAAGACGCCGGGTTCCTGTTGGGGCTCGAACCCGGCGTCGATTACAACAGCGTCAACTATCGCTACTTCAGCACGCATTACGATCGATTCGCCTACGTCGACCGCATTGTCATCGACGCCGCCAATCGCGGGCAGGGCCTCGGCACCGCGATGTACGACGACTTCGAAGCGTGGGCGCGCGAGCGCGGTGTGCCGCGTATCGCCTGCGAGGTCAATGTGCGTCCGCCGAATGAACCGTCGCGTGCGTTTCACCTCGCGCGCGGTTTCGTTCAGGTCGGCGAGCAGGCAGCGGAAGGCGGCAAAAAGACCGTGGCGCTGCTCGTTAAGGAGCTGACGTAGAAGCGCGTCAGTCGCGACTCGCAACGTATCAACAATCGCGGCTGAAACCGCTCCTGCCGAGGCAGAGCAAACGCCACCCGTCATTCCGGCCTGGATACCTGAACCCCGGGGACACGGATGGCAAACCCGATTCTCGCAATGGCACCAAACACAGAACCCAACCTCTTCGCCGGCGGCGCCCTCGACCGGCTTACCGAACACCGTCACGACGCCGCCTGGGTCGAAGCATCGCTCGCCGATGCCCAAGCACAGTTCCTGGTCGGCTGGGATCAGCTGAGCCCGGTTCTCGTTCAAGCCGATCGGCCGGCGGTCGCGGCGCTCGCACGCGATGCGGTCGAGCCCTGGCTCGCGCAGGCGCGCGAAGTGCTGTTGCTCGGGCGTATGAACGGGCGTCTTTACTTCGGCCTCAATTTCGACGCCGCGCCGGCGGCAGACTTACCCTTCACGCCGACGGAATTGCGCAAGGTCGCCGCCTCGCTCGAGGCCGGCGAAGCAGGGCTCCTCGCTTATTTTCGCGCGCTAGGTCACTGGCATCGCGAGCACCGCTATTGCGGCCACTGTGGCGGGCCGACGCGGTCGATCGCCGCCGGGCACGAACGCCAATGCGAGCACTGCGGCACGCGCGCGTTTCCGCGCGTCGATCCCGCCGTCATCATGCTGGTGGAATGCGGTGAGCGCTGCCTGCTCGGCAGCCAGACGCCGCAGCAACCGCGGCGCTATTCGACGCTGGCTGGTTTCGTCGAGCCGGGCGAAAGCCTCGAGGACGCGGTGCGGCGCGAGGTATTCGAAGAAACGGGCATCGAAGTCACGGCCGCGCATTACCACTCGTCGCAGCCATGGCCGTTTCCTGCATCGCTGATGCTCGGCTTTTCGGCCGAAGGTTGCGAGGCGCCGGTGACGCTGCGCGACGGTGAGTTGCAGGACGCGCGCTGGTTCACGCGCGCCGAGCTCGCGGAGGGACTCAGGGGCGGGAAATTTACACTGTCGTCGCCACAATCGATTGCGTATCGGTTAATTCGCAATTGGTACGAACGTGACGGTAGCTCGCTGGCCGATTTGACCCTGGGATAGGAGCAGCGGCCGCGCCGCGATTTTTGGAATCGCGATCTCTGGAGATCGCTCCCGCGGAAAACGAAAAACAACTCCATGAACAACACCAACAACCGCGGCGGACCACTCGCCGCCTTCGCGATCCTCGCGCTTATCTGGGGCTACAACTGGGTCGTGATGAAGCTCGCGCTGCGCTACTGCGGGCCGTTCGCGTTCTCCGCGTGGCGCGTCGCGCCGGGCGCGCTGCTGCTGCTCGGCGTAATGATCGCGCTGCGCGTGCCGCTCAAGCCGCGGCATGTCGGCAAGACGATTCTTGTCGGCATCTTCCAGACGGCGGCGTTTGTCGGCCTGATTTCCTGGTCGCTCACACTCGGCGCCGCCGGCAAGAGCGCGGTGCTTGCGTACACGATGCCGTTCTGGGTAATCGTGCTGAGCTGGCCGTTTCTCGGCGAGCGGCTGCGCGGGTGGCAGTGGCCGGCAGTCGGGCTTGCGCTGATCGGCCTGCTGCTGGTGCTGCACGTCTGGAACATCGGCGCGGGGCTCGCGAACAGCGGCCTTGCGATTGCGTCCGGCATAAGCTGGGGCATCAGCGTCATCATCGTCAAAAAGATTCCGGTCAACGGCCGCGACGAACTGTTGTCCCTGACAACGTGGCAAATGCTGTTCGGCGCCGTGCCGCTTATCCTGATCGCGTGGCTGGTACCGGAGCAGCCGATCGTCTGGAGCGCCTACTTCATCGGCGCACTGGCGTTCAACGTCATCGCCGGCACCATCATCGGCTGGCTGCTGTGGCTGTACGTCCTGCAGCGCCTGCCCGCGAACATCAGCGGCTTGAGCACGCTGATCATTCCGGTCGTGGGCGTGATTTCCGCTTGGCTGCAGTTGGGCGAGCGGCCCGATTTCGCCGAACGGCTCGGCATCATTCTCATTATCGTGGCGCTAGCGTTGCTGAGCGTCGCCGGCCGGCGACAGCGGCAACCAAAGGCCCTGGGACCGTAGGTGGACGCCAGACGATCTACAAAACCTAAAAATTGTCAAGTCAGTTTTTATTATATATAAATCACGAGCTTACGCGAATCCATTCGCATTCAGCCCACCCGAAGTCATTGACAAACGTCGAGTTCCATCTACAATTAGCAACGTTCCCGCTCTGCCGTCAGGCATCGGGCCTACGAGACTGCACCAAGGTCCGTCCCGTGCAGCCGGCCCAGCAAACGGGCGATTACAAGCTCTGCTGGGTTGCGTATAGCCCCCCGTCTCGGGGGGCTTTGTTTTTTCAGTTCCTATAAATGATCCGCAAGATGATTCAGGTTGAGTCCTGCAAGCACACAGCAGTAGACCTCGCGCATTCTGTCGCGGCCTAGCCGGTCTTTAAAATACAGTCTTCGCCCGGTCTGTGGATCCCGCTTGCCCAGCTGAATCAGGTGCAGGCGATGAAAACCCACCGTATAGATCATATCTCCTTTCACCCAGCTTTCCCGTTCTTGAAACCTGCCCAATTGAGGTAGGCATGATTTTGGCAACTGCAGGTGACACGGCTGGATTACTTCGGGTTTCCCGGTGCTCAGGCAGACGACCGTGACCAGATTTGGCCGGTTTCGTGAGTCGGACGCGATGACGATCACAGGCCTTCCCGTCTTGACCATCTCCGGTGCGACGAAGCCCGGGAAAAAATCGCAAAGTAGAATTTGTCCGACCCGCGG
>DASSOO010000307.1:0-4733 GCA_035700455.1 Gammaproteobacteria bacterium | reverse complement strand
CGGGCGCGCGTTTTCGAGCCATTCTTCACCACCAAGGAAATCGGCAAGGGCTCCGGTCTCGGCCTCAGCATGGTGTATGGCTTCGTGCGCCAGTCGAACGGCTTCGTGGTGCTTGAAAGCGACATCGGCCGCGGCACATCGGTCCACTTGTATCTCCCGTGGGCCGAGGGCACGGGTGCGGAGAACGCACAAAGCAGCCACGAACACCGGCACTCCACGGATGCGGCGACCATACTCGTGGTTGAAGACGACCCGCACGTCCGGCCCGTCGTCGTAGATCTCATAACCGGACTCGGCCACCGTGCTCTGGAAGCCAACAACGGCAGGGATGCGTTGACAGTACTCGACCGGAGACCGGAGATTGACCTCGTGTTCACCGACATCGTCATGCCCGAAGGCATGAGCGGCATCGAACTTGCACGTGAAGCCCGCCGCCGCCGTCCGGGCATCGCCATCCTGCTTACTACCGGCTTTACAAGCCAGTCGCTCGCCCAGGAACAAGAGTCCGACAAGGAATTTCGCATCATCCACAAGCCCTATCGCCACGAAGAACTTGCCGACGCGATCGACGGCGCCCTGGCGGAAGTGCGCGAAACCTTATGACCGCCACTTCCGCGGCCAGCCCGAACGCGTAATGCCGAAACGCCTCGTCCCGAGGTCGCGAAAAACAGGCACGCGTGCAGGATGGACAGATGGTGCCGGAGAGAGGAATCGAACCTCCGACCTACTGATTACGAATCAGTTGCTCTACCGACTGAGCTACTCCGGCGCGAGGAGTCGGCGGCGCAGGCCGTCGAAGGGCGTGAAGTATAACGGAAGCTCTTGGAGAGCGGCAAACTCGTTGCGCTTTTGTTTAGCGGCCCCGTTCGCGGACGCGAACGACTACCTCGATGCCCGCCGCTTCGGTACCCGGCGGCAGCGGCGGCAGATCGGCGAAGCTCACCTGTTCGCCGGGAATGTCGGTAAGCGCCCCGGTGTCTACGTTGTAGAAATGATGATGCGGGCGGGAGCTGGAATCGTAGAACACGCGGCTCGGATCGACGATGACTACCCTGGCGAGCCCCTTCTCGCACAGCAGCTTGAGGGTGTTGTAGACGGTCGCCTTGGAAATCTTCGCACCGCGCTCGGCGAGTATGTTCTGCAACTGGTCCGCCGACAGATGCCGCGGCCTCTCCAGCAACACGCGCGCGATCTCCACCCGCTGCGACGTCGGTTGCACGCCGGCCGCGGCCAGGCGCGCCTCGACACCTTCTGCGCTGCGCGGAAAGTTGTTTGGCAAATCAGTCACTTGGACAGTATAGGTTGAATCCGCCGGTTCTGCCACACTGGCCGGCCCCGAAACCGTCTTGAGCTAATACGGGATTTTTTGCCACTATAGTGTCTTGTAGCCGGTATATAGCTCTACTGGCTTGCTTCAAAAAACAACAAAGAAACAAGAACACTATGAATAAGGGGCTCTCATGGACAACAGTCGTGGCTTTACGCTGATTGAGCTGATTGTCGTGCTCGCTGTCCTTGCGCTGTTCGTCACGGAAGCGGTGCCGGGATTTCGGCGACTCATAGCACATGAGCGGCGCTCATCCGCGGTACTGTCGCTGGTGCGAGCGCTGCGTTTCGCCCGTGGACATGCAATCTCGTCGAATCGCTACATAGCGGTCTGCAAGAGCATGGACGGCGCGCATTGCGGGGGTACGGGAGTGCACTGGGATGACGGCTGGATTGTCTTCGCGAACGACGACCGGGACTCGCCGCCGCAACTCGATGACGACGAAATGCTTCTGCGACGGCACCCGTCGCTTGCCGATCCCATCATGCTGACGGCCAATCGCGGCGGCTTCAACTTCCGACCGCGCTCGATCAATTCGACCGCTGGAAGCCTGTTTGTATGTGCGCAGGACCAGCCGGGAGAAGCGGTAATCGTCAGCGTAACCGGACGCGTACGGGTTTCGCCTGACTACGACGGCGCGCCCGTTGACTGCAACTAGCAGTCGGTAACGCGCTTCCCGGGCGTCAGCCCTCGTCCGAAGGCGGCGGGCTGGAGTTATCCTGCGTAGCCGACTTTTTGCGGCTCGAGATCAGCGCGTCGAGGATTACCAGCGCAGCGCCGGTCGTGATCGCCGAGTCAGCCACGTTGAACGGCCAGAAATGCCAGTTGTTGTAAAAGAAGTCGATGAAGTCGATGACGTAGCCGTAGGCCACGCGATCAATGACGTTGCCGAGCGCGCCGCCCAGCACCAGCGCGATACCGATACCGAGCAGCCGCCGATCGTGCCGCGGCATGCGCCTGAGCCAGATCAGGATGATGATGCTGATGACGAGTCCAAGACAGATGAAAAACCAGCGCTGCCAACCGGAAGCGCCGGCAAGAAAGCTGAATGCGGCACCACTGTTGTGCAGCAGCGTAAAGCGAAAAAACGACGTTACCGGAACAGACTGGAACAGGCTCATGTGATGACTGACGACGATCTTGCTGATCTGGTCGATCACGATCACCAGCGCCGACAGCCACAGCCAGCGCACCTGCCCCGCCGCCGGCCGGCGCCGGGTCTTGGGTGGCATTTCGTCAGTCACATCCGCTTCCGTCGAAGACATCGTACGTTCTCCGGCCGTTCACGCAAAGTGTCGCTCTTCGCCCGCGCCGGCAACATTCTCGACGCAGCGCGCGCATAACTCCGGATGCTCCGCCGAGCTGCCGACATCGGCGCGCCGGTGCCAGCAGCGCACGCATTTTTCGTTCGGCGAACGGCGTGCGGCAATGAACAGCCGGCCTTCATCCGCAGCGACAGCCTCTGCCGGCCGCTCGGCGGCCGAATGCGCGTGTGCTTCTGATACGATCAGCGCGAAGCGCAATTCGTCTCCGAGCGGCGCAAGTGCGGCGAGAGTCTTGTCGTCGCAATACAAATCCACTTCCGCGTCCAGCGAGGACCCGATTTCGCCGGCGACGCGCAAGCGTTCCAGCTCGCGCGCGACCGCAACGCGCACTTCCAGTACCGTATTCCAGTCGATCGGCTGCGACGCACTTGCCGCGGGCGGCTCGTACCAAGTCGTCAGCAGCACCGAAGCCGGCCGCTCGCCGGGCAGGAACTGCCACACCTCTTCCGCCGTGAAGCTCAGGATCGGTGCGAGCCAGCGAACCATTGCCTCAGCGACATGATACATCGCCGTCTGGCACGAGCGTCGCGGCAGGCTGTCGGCCTGGGTCGTGTACTGGCGATCCTTGATGACGTCGAGGTAGAAGCCGCCGAGGTCGCGCACGCAGAAGTTGTGCAGGCGCTGGTAGATCAGGTGGAACTCGAAGTTTTCGTACGCATCCGCGACTTCGCGTTGCAGCGCCGCGATGCGATCGAGCACCCAGCGGTCGAGCGCCAGCATGTCATCGGGCGCGACCGCGTGCGCGGCAGGGTCGAAGCCATTCAGATTCGCGAGCAGGAAGCGCAAGGTGTTGCGCATGCGCCGATAGGAATCGGCCATGCGCTTGAGGATCTCGTCGGAGACGTTCATCTCGCCGCTGAAATCGGTCGCCGCGACCCACAGACGCAGGATGTCGGCACCGAGCGTCTTCATCACTTGCTGCGGCGCGACCGTGTTGCCGATCGACTTCGACATCTTGCGGCCTTGCGCATCGACGGTGAAGCCGTGCGTGAGCACACCGCGGTACGGGGCGACGCCGCGCATCGCGACGCCGGTCAACAGCGACGACTGGAACCAGCCGCGGTGCTGGTCGGAGCCTTCGAGGTAGAGGTCCGCCGGCAACTCGAAGCCGTTGCGTTCGAGCACTGCGTAGTGCACGACGCCGGAATCGAACCAGACGTCCAGAATGTCGGTCACTTTTTCGTAGTCGGCCGCGTCGACGCCGATGAGCTCCGCCGCGTCGAGATCGAACCAGGCGTCGATGCCGCCGGCTTCCACACGCTCGGCCACGCGCTCGATCAACGCAATTGTGTCCGGATGCAGCTCGCCGCTGCGCTTGTGCACGAAGAACGGAATCGGCACGCCCCAGGTACGCTGGCGCGAAATGCACCAGTCCGGCCGGTTCGCGACCATCAGCCGGATACGTTCCTCGCCCCACTCCGGCGTCCAGCGCACCGTCGCGATAGCCGCAAGCGCCTGTTCGCGCAGCCCGTTGCTTTCCATGCCGATGAACCACTGCGGCGTGGCGCGGAAAATGACCGGCGTCTTGTGGCGCCAGCAATGCGGATAGCTGTGCGCGTATTGCGCGTGGTGCAGCAGCGCGCCACGCTCGCGCAAAACCTCGACGATGTGCGGGTTCGCCTTGAACACGTGCTCGCCGGCGAAAAGTCCGGTGCCGGACAGGAAGACGCCGCGGCCGTCTACCGGGTTGTCGACCGGCAGACCATACGCTTGGCCGACCGCAAAGTCTTCCTGGCCGTGGCTCGGGGCAGTGTGTACGGCGCCGGTACCGGATTCGGTCGTCACATGATCGCCCAGAATCACCGGCACATGCCGCTCATAGAACGGATGCGCAAGCATCGCACGCTCGAACGCGCGGCCTTGCGCGTGCGCAAGTATCTTGTAGTCGTCGCAGCCGTAGCGCGCCATCACGTCCGGCAGCAAGGCTTCGGCGATCAGCAGCCGTTCAGGGCCTGCGCCGAGGTCGCATTGAACGAGCACGTAGTCGAGATCGGCATTGAGCGCGACCGCCTGGTTTGCCGGCAGCGTCCACGGCGTCGTCGTCCAGATCGGAACCGAGATCGGACCGCTGCCTGAATCCT
>DASSOO010000306.1:0-12835 GCA_035700455.1 Gammaproteobacteria bacterium | reverse complement strand
GGCGACAGCTTCGTGCAGCCGGTGACCGGATTCCACGTCGCCTCGGTCCATTCGATTCTTGATTTTGAGGCCATCGCACGTCCCCGCTAGGTTGATTGGTTTGCTTTCTTGCCCCGCGGCTTCTTGGGCTTGACGCCACGGCTGCCCATATCCAGCCGCGTCTGCAGCTCGACCACCTGTTCGCGTAGGCGCTGGATGCAGGTCGCGTCCTTTTGCGCGGTCCCAGCGAGCTTTCGGCACTCGTCGCGGGAAGCCGTCAATTCAAGCCGAGCATGATCTAACTGCGCCTTGGTCGATGCAAGTTCGGTGCCCTGAGCCTCTGCCTGCGCGCGTAGCGCTCCGCAGTCATGCTCACGCTCGTGGAGGAGGGCGGCTTTAACTTCAAGCTGCTGGCGTAGATCGATAGCTTCCTGCCGGACGGCGGTAATCGCCTGATTAGCTGCCGCCTCGGCCGCGCGCGTCTGTTTAGCCTGTTCGCTCAGCCGTGCCTTCAGTTGCTTCGCCTCACCCTTGGCAGCATCGACCTGCGCAAGCAGCCGCGCCTCCGCGCGATCAAATCGCTCCGCTGCTTGCGCCTGCCGGCGCTCGAACTGCTGCGCCTGTTCGGCCGCGGCTGTCTCAACCTTGGCCAGTCGCGCTTGGAGCTCGTCACGCTGGGTACTCAAGGCGTCAGCACGCGCAGCTTCGCCAGCCTGCGCCGTATCCGCTTGGCGCAGCGCCTCGCGGACCTCGGCCAGTGCCTTCTCGAGTTTCTCAGCCTCGTGTTCCGCCTGCGCCTGGCAGTGCAGGGCGGCCTCAACCTCCGCCGCGACCTTTTGACGGTCAGTTTCAAGGGCCTTCCGATCGCTGGCCAGCGCCTGTTGGGCCGCATCGAGCGCTGCGCTTCAAAGCGTGTCGGCCACGTTCCACACCGCCTCCGGGACGTCCGGCCGCGACTCCAGATCGGTCACGCGCTGCCCAAGCTCTTTCCACCAGTCATTTAGCGCGCTGGCGATGGTGGTGTCGCTGCCACGGCCGAGGCGCGCGCGGATCGCGTTGACGGAGGGCCGTACGCCTTCCGTCAATAGGGCATCAGCGGCATCCCGCACGGCTTCGCGTGTTTTGACGGCGGAGGCGGTAGCAGCCATGGCGTCACTCTGGCGTTGACTCTGTAACGATTATGGCAGACATAACTAATAATATTCATTATCATCTACGGTCATAATTCATGATTACGCGTATTATTATGAATGCCATAAGGGCAGGGGAAGAAGTCAGAACCCGGGGAAACGATGACAGCGGTCATTCTTGACAAGAGCTTCTTGCAGGGCGCCAGTGGAGATTGCATCCGGGCACTGGCCGAAACCCACCGTCTGGTGGTTTCCGACGCGCTGTTCTACGAATTGCTGACCGCACCCGAGCCCGGCCGCTCAAGGTGCTTCGCCAAGTTTTTGCCAACGGAGAACCCGGTCGACCTGGTGAGCCATATCGGCGAACTCATGCGGTTCGAGATGGATAACCGAGTCTGTTGCGGCAAGCCATCGGCGCACCGCGAGGCGTTGCGCTTCAAATTCAATCCCGCGCTCATGGCGCCGGACTACATCCTACCGGCAGCGGGCCTGCAGGCGGTCGAAGAAGAAACCGCCCGGCTGCGCGCCGATGTTGAATCATTCCTTGAGCGCGCGAGCATGGTGCCGACCTTCTTCCCGGATCTCCTCAAAGGCAGCACAACCCAGCAAAAATCAGCGCAGGCAGAAGCCGAACAGGCTCTGGCTGCGCCCGGCAGCTTGATGGCGTTCTATTCCTCGCTTGAACCCCCGGCGGGCGAAAAGCCCTTGCCGCCGGCGCATCTGGTATCCGAGGACTGGGCGGTTTACCGTTACCTGCAGGTGCAGATGCTGTTCGCGCTGGATGTCTACGTCCGATATCAAGGCAAGCTGCCGCAACCGCTCAGCGGCGCGGTTTACGAGCGGATGGAGCACGATGTGCTGGACGCCGAGGTTTTGATGCTGGGGTGCCTGGAAGGCGCCTTCGGTACCAGGGAGAGGAAACTACAAGGCTGGTGGCGGCTCCTGTGTCCGCACGGCCGACTGTACGCGTAATGATCGGAATCGCGGAGGCTCGGGCTTTCACATGCCGGGGTGAATGCAATGAGTGGAACGGGACAAGCTAACGACTTAAATACGTTTTTGAAGGCCGTGGACGAGCGCGTGGAAGCGCTTGAACACGAACAGATCCAGCTCGCGCTCTCGGTCATCGAGCGCCTGCGCCACGACGACCCGGAGTTAGCCGACGCGCTGATCGAGACATTCGTAGAGGTCGAGGCGGCGGCCGACTGGTTAATCTTCAAGGTGCCTTCCCAAGGCTACCAACGGCCGGTCACGTTGCTGCGCGACGGCGAGCGCGACCAAGTTATTTATACGCTCGGATGCATTCGCTATGGGCTGCCGGCATAGCGTTCGGCACCGGCGACGATGCAACCGCGGACCGAGTATCTGATATGAACGATGCCTTAGCAGTCACGTCAGGCGCCGGTGTGCCGGTCCCCCTTGAGCAAGTCGTGCTGCCGGTGCATCTCGACGGGCGCCACGGCACCAACCGGGCCGCTGCCGTCGAGAGAAAGCAGATCGCGGCCGAGACGGATATCGACGCGATCCGCACCTGGCTGATGGAATTCAACGACTCGCCGCGCACCCAGCGGGCTTATCGCAAGGAAGCCGAACGCCTGCTGCTGTGGGCGTTGCTGGAGCGGAAGAAGGCGCTGTCGAGCCTGAGCCGGGAAGACCTCATGGCCTACGAAGCTTTCTTGCAGGATCCGCGGCCGCGAGCGCGCTGGTGCGGTCCGCGCCAGCGGCGGCGATCGGAGGCGGCTTGGCGGCCATTTGAGGGACCCCTGAAAGCCTCAAGCCGCCGGCAAAGCCTCGTGATCCTCAACGCTTTGTTCAGTTATCTCACCGAAGCTGGCTACCTGGCCGGTAATCCGCTTGCCCTGGTCCGCCGGCGCAAGCACCGCGGTCGCAAGTCAGCCTGGCGTGGGCCCGAGCGTCACCTGGAGCGGGACATGTGGCTGTTCGCGCTCGACGTCTTCGAGGGACTGCCCGAAGATCACGTACGGGCGCGAGCGCATAAAGAGCGGCTGCGCTTCCTGCTGGCCGCGCTTTATCTCTTGGGGCCGCGCGTCAGCGAGATCGCCTCCCATACCATGAACAGTTTCTATCAGCGCCGCAGTCGCTGGTGGTGGCGCGTCGTCGGCAAGGGCGAGAAGGAAGGTAAAGTGCCGGTTAACGAGGAACTGTTGGCGGCCTTGTGCCGCTATCGAACGTTTCTCGGTTTTTCGCCGCTGCCGAATGCCAGCGATACGCGGCCACTGATCGCCAACCTCGGCGGCACGGCACCAATTTCTTCCGGTATGGTGTACCGCATCATCAAGCAGTTCTTCCGGCAAGTTGCTGAAGCCGCACGTACCATTCACCCAGACTGGGTCGAAACTTTCGAAAGCGTCTCAACCCATTGGCTGCGCCACACGAGCCTCACGCATCAAGCCGATGCCGGGCTCGACCTCCGATACTTGAACCGGAATGCGCGGCATAGCAGTCTCGAGACGACTGGGCTTTATCTCCACGCGGAGGAAACAGCTTGGCACGACGCTATGCAAGACATGCGCCTGCGGCCGCTTTCTGCTCAAGATTTGCTTAGTACTTCTGGGGACGAATAAATCGATCCACCGCAGCTTTCTATCTCAGACGGGTGTACCGGGCCGAGTCTGCTCTTTGAGCACCCGCAGCACCGTGGCGCCCGGTGGGAAACGTAAGGAATCTGTGGAGTCTGTACCGCGCATGCCAGCACGCTCCAGCAATTGGCTCTGGCGTAAGCTTAATTCAATGCGATGGGAAGGAACGACGCCGTGCGGGAACTCGCGGGCTGCGAAGCCAAGAAAATGACACTAACCCTGGCAATGGCATGAACTCTGGCAAGATGACGTGAACTTTGGCATCCGACACCGATTCTCATCATCCAAGAGCTTCTTGGTCCCCGCGGGAGCCGGGTATTGGCCGATACTGCGCATAATATATATTATGTTAAATAGCCATTGTATCCGGGCATTGCCGGGTTCCCGACCGGTCGCGCAGCGATCCTCCCTACCGCAGGTTGTCCGTCGCATCGATGAACGCCGCGATGTTGTGCCTGAGCTTGATCAGTTCCGAGGTCTTCAGATAGATCATGTGGCCGGACGGATAGCGCTCCAGCCGGAGGTTCTTCTGCAGCGCGGCCGGCAGACCGAGATGGTGAAACGTGTAAACCGCCGCGTAGAACGGCGTCGCAAAGTCGAAGTAGCCGCTGTTGACGAGCACCTTGAGGTTCGGGTTTTTCTTCATCGCCTCGGCGAGGTCCGGCGCCACGTCTAGAAAGCCGCCCCAGTCGGGTCCGTAGCCGTTGAGCGCGTGGTTCCAGTTCCAGTGGTAGTACGCGCGACCGCTGTCGGCGCGGTAACGGTCGGTCGACTTGTAGCCGAGCTGGTCGTGCAGATACTGGTTCAGCAAGGCGACGTACGCCGAACTGATCGCCGCCGACGACGGGTCGTATTGCGAGCCTTCCGATAACGGATCCATCGTCGGGCCGGTAAAGCGTGCGTCAAGGTAGCCGACGGTGCGCTCATGCTCGGCCAGCAACTCCTTTTCGAACTGCTCGGGGCGAACGCGCAGATTCGCCTTGGCGAGATATCGTTTGCTGAGTCCCGTGTACGCGTGCAGCCTGTCAAGTATCCGCTGCCGCGCGGCGGCACCGAGCAACGCGCCCCGGTCGAGCGCCCGCGCATAATCGCCAAGCGCGAACTTCTCAACGTCGTCCAGAAAAGCTTCCAGCGAAGCCGGGCGCGAAGGCAGCGCGTGGTGATACCAGGCGACCGCGGCGTACGTCGGCAGGTAGATTGCGTAGGCAAGATCGTTGCCGGGTTTGAAAGTCTGCGTTTGCAGGTTCAGCGCCGTCGAAATCAATATCACGCCGTTGAAGTTCATGTCGTCGCGGCTTTGCAGCCGATGCACCAGCGCGGCCGAGCGGGTGGTGCCATAGCTTTCGCCGAGCAGGTACTTGGGCGAGTTCCAGCGGCCATTTTCAGCGACGTAGCGGACGATGAACTGCGCGAATGAAGCAACGTCCTCGTCGACACCGAAGAAATCCTTGGTCGTGCCCTTCCCCGCTATGCGGCTGTAACCGGTATCGATCGCGTCGATAAATACGAGGTCTGTCTTGTCGAGCAGGCTGTAGGCGTTGTCGACGAGTCGATAAGGCGCCGGTCCGATCGGTTGCGCACCGTTGTTAACGACGCGCACCGGCCCGAACGAGCCCATGTGCAGCCACAGGCTGGCCGAGCCCGGCCCGCCGTTGTAGGCAAATGCGATCGGACGCCGGCTTTTATCGACGCCGTCGCGCGTATACGCCACGTAAAACATGCTGCCGATTGCTTCGTCGCTATCGTTGCGCAGCACCAGCGTGCCTGCGGTTGCCTGGTAGCGGATGCGCCGGCCGTCGATCGTGATGGAGTGATGCGTCACAGACCTCGTCGGCCGGATTGCCTGTGCGGCGTCATCCTGCGCGGCCTCGGCAACACCGAAACTCAGCACCGTAATCATCAGCGACAGCACGCATGCGCGGCGAAATACTATGCTGGCAGGCATGGAAATCCCCTCTGATAGAACTAGCCTGGATGTTGCGCGGCGTACCACGCCTGGAACATCAGCACGTACCAAAAATGTACGTGCCAGTGACCTTCGCCGCGCAACAGTTGCGACCACATCGAACGCAGCAGCGGCCCGTTAAAAAAGCCCTCACCGTCGAGGCGTGCCGGTGCAAGCAGGTCTTCGCACCAGTCGCGCAGCGCCGGTGCGCGCAACCAGGCGCCGACCGGCGCCCCAAAGCCCATTTTGCGGCGGTCGACGAGTTCGCGCGGCACGTAACGTTCAAGCACCGCGCGCAGCGGCCACTTGGTGCGGCCGCCGCGTAGTTTGAAGTCCACCGGCATCCGCCACGCAAGCTCGACGACGCGATGATCGAGCAACGGACTGCGCGCTTCGAGGCCGACGGCCATGCTGGCCCGGTCCACCTTCACCAGCATGTCGTCGCAGAGCGAGCCACGCTGGTCGATCAGCATCATCGCCTCCTCGAGCGGCAGTGCCGCGAATGCGGCGATATCGGCATCCAGCCGACTCGCCGGCGGCGTACCGTCCAGCAAGACGACCTCCGGGTGTTGCCACTTGCTCAGCCGGTTGCGGTAGAGCGCCAGTTCGGACGCCGCGGCAAGGTCGGCAACCCGCTGGGCCGTGCGGCTTTCGGGCGCTGCGGCTGCGGCCCCGGCCAGGCGGCGCGCGAGCATCGTGCGTACGAAGCGCGGCGTGCGCCGCCAGGCCGCAGCGGCCCGGCACATGCGCAGATACCGCCGGTAGCCGAAGAAGAGTTCGTCGCCGCCGTCGCCGCTGAGCGCAACGGTAACGTGCCTGCGGGTAAGCTTGCACAACAGGTAGGTTGGAACTTGCGATGAATCGGCAAACGGCTCGTCGTACACCTCGCCCATCCGCGTCACAGCGTCCATCGCGTCGTTGGCGTCAAGCGTGACTTCGGTGTGCTCGGTGCCGAGATGCGCCGCGACACGGCGGGCGTAACGCGCCTCGTCGTAAGTATCGTCGCGGAAGCCGATTGAAAACGTCTTGACGGCATTTGGAGCCTGGGCCTGCATCAAGGCGGCCACCGTGGAGGAGTCGATACCGCCGGACAGAAACAGCCCAAGCGGCACGTCGGCGACCAGCCGCTCGCGTACGACCTCTTTGAGCGTGGCATGTAATTCGTCGGCCGCCTCTTCCGGCCGCGCGATCGTTGCCGCCCGCCCTCTTCGCGCCGCGTCCGTCGCGGACCACCATGTCTCCACGCGCGCGCCGCCGGTGCCGACCTGGAGCCGATCGCTCTTGAGCGACAGCACGGCGCCTGCCGGCAGCTTAAAGAAATCACGGTAAATCGTCATCGGCCCCGGCACGTAACCGTGGCGCAGATAAAGAGGCAGCGCGTCGCGATCGATGGCCGGCTCCGCACCGGCCGCGCGCAGCGCCTTCAGTTCCGACATGAACAGGAATTCGCCGTTGTTCCAGCCGTAATAAAGCGGCTTCTGGCCAATGCGGTCGCGCGCGAGGTGCAGCACGCGCTCGGCACGATCCCAGATCGCCAGCGCAAACATGCCGTGAAAGCGCTCCAGCGCCTCGATAACCCCCAAGTGTGCAATCGCGGCGAGTACGACTTCGGTATCCGAATGACCGCTGAACGGAATACCGGCCGGCTCCAGTTCGCGCCGCAGTTCGCGAAAATTGTAGACTTCGCCGTTATAGCAAATGACGTACCGGCCGCAATACGACAGCATCGGCTGGCGGCCAAAGTCGGAGGTATCGATGATCGCGAGGCGCGTGTGTCCGAAGGCGATACCGGCGGCCGCGTCCGCCCAGGTGCCGGCGGCATCGGGGCCGCGGTGCGCCAGACGCGCGGCCATGGCCGCGGCACGCGCATCAAGCGCGTTGGCGGCTTCGCGCCCGGGCAGCGTGAGGATACCGGCAATACCGCACATTGCGGCGAATCTTAACCCATCGACGCGGTTGTGGCAGGTTCAATGAAAAAAGAGATTTACACGGAGATCGCCATTGCGGCGCCGCCGGCGGCAGTATGGCGCGTACTGCTGGACACGCCGGCGTATCCGGACTGGAACCCGTTTATCGTCCGCCTCGACGGCACGCTTGAACCCGGCACACGCCCGGGTGTCACGATCCGGCTGCAAGCGGACCGCTGCATGAACTTCAAACCGGTCGTAATCCGCCGCCTTGAAAACCGCGAATTGCGCTGGATCGGCCGTACCGGCTTTGCCGGCCTGTTCGACGGCGAACACAGTCTCGCAATCGAGCCCGACGACGCCGGCAGCCTGTTCGTGCACCGCGAAATTTTCAGCGGCATATTGCTGCCATTCCTGTGGTCGCGTCTCAAGCACCGCGTCGCAGCCGGATTTGAGGCAATGAACGCCGCGCTCAAGGATCGCGTGGAATCGCTTGCCGGCGGTGGTAGCATGGAAACCAACAAGAATTCCTGAACCGGAGGAGCCCGCGATGCGCTACGTGTACGGCTTTGTCATCGGGATCGTCCTGATCATCGGCGGCTTTCTCGCCTATATCTATTCCGGCGGATTCGACGTCGCGGCAACGCGCGACAACCCCGGCTGGATCGACTGGATTATCAGCACGACCCGGGAGCACTCGATCGAGGCGCGCGTTGCAAGCGTCAAGGTCCCCGCCGATATCAACCTGTCCGACCCGGCGATGGTCGCCGAAGGTGCAAAGCACTACAAGGCGATGTGCGAAGTCTGCCACCTGGCGCCCGGCCAGAGCGACTCCGAAACCCGCGCCGGCCTTAATCCGCGCCCGCCGAACCTCCCCAAAATCGCGCAATATATTGAACCGAACGAGGCGTTCTGGATTATCAAGAATGGCATCCGCATGACGGCCATGCCGGCCTGGGGACCGACGCATTCGGACCAGAAGATCTGGGCGATCGTTGCATTCGTCAAGGCGCTGCCGCAAATCGATGCTGCTCGCTACCGGATGCTGACAGCGGGGGCGGAAGAAATGGAAATGCACGAACATGGAAACGCTCCCGCGCCCACGTCGATGGCAATGCCGGCGAGCCTGCAGAAGCCGGCGACGCTAAGCCCGCCGCCGGAATAAACAGGCGGGAGTGGGAGCGGTCGTCGCCGGACTTTAATCCTGCTTGGACGCGACTTCGTTAAGCTCGATCGTCAGCGGAGCGTCCTTTTTGCTCCACGCAAAATCCGCACTGCCGTATATATCTCCAGGTTGGGCCAGCGGCTGTCCCGACTTCGAAATGCGCGCGACAACGCGCAGACGCTTGTAGTTCTTGAGGTGCCGCCCGGGAATCATCGCGTCGGCATCCGACAGACTCACCTTCACCGGAAAGCTGCCGACATTCAGGCGGCGCACCGCCAGCGGCGGACCGCCCTCCTCACCTTGCGGGCGCACGAACACGAACATCGTTGCATTCGCCGGCACCTGTGCGCGCAGCTTGGGCGCGATGCCGATGCTTACGGCGATGACCGGCCCGGCCGGCGTTGCCGCCGCGACCGCGGCCCTCGCCTCGGCTTCCGTGGGAACCGTGCCGCCGGCCGCTTTGATCTGTTGCTCGACGAGTTGCTTGACCGGTGCCGGCGGGTTTTGCGCCAGCAGCCGCGTGAAGCGTGTGATAGCGGTCTTCGAGTTGCCGTTGTGCAGCGCAATCAGCCCGCCGTACCATAGGCCCCGCGGGTTATTCGGGTCGAGTTTCAGCACCCTGTCGAACAACGCACCGGCGCCCGGATCGAGCCGGTCGGGTTCTGCCAGCATCTGCGCTTCGCCGTAAGCTGCGAGCAGGTCGGCATCGCTGCCGTCCGATAACGTCAGCGCGTGCTTGTAAGCTTTCGCCGCCTCGCCGTACTTGCCCGCCGCCGCGTAGGCTTCGCCAAGCAGCTCCCAACCATTAACCTGGTCCGGCGCCTGCTTCAGATTCCCGCGAATGCTCGCGATCATCGCCGGCAGCGAGTGATCGCCGTAGAGCGCGCTCTGCCAAAGACCAAGGTGCCAGTACAACAAGCCGGCCGCGCACGGAATGATTACCACGGCTGCAACCGCCGCGATCCAGCGGTGTTTGGCCGGCGCGGCGGCCGGTGCCGGCGCAGCGGCACGCGCGAACTCCGCTTCGAGATCGCGGCGCGCCGCCGCGTAGTCTGCCTCGTCGAGCACGCCGGCCGTAACATCGGCCTGCAGCTCTTCCAACCGCGCGAGATGCAGGCCGACGTTGATGTCGCGCGACGGATGCGCTTGTCGGTTCCGCAGCAGCGGCACGACGATGAAACCGAGCGCCGCGAGCAACATCGCGGCGCCAATAAAGATAAAACTCATGCCGCGGATTCCCGTTCGTCATCCATGGTCGCGCGCCGGCGGACAATCGCCACGACCACGCCGATCGCGATCAGCAGCAGTACCGCCGGCCCAAACCAGAGCGCGAGTGTATTCGCCTGCAGCGGCGGCTTGTAAAGCACGAAGTTTCCGTAGCGCGCGACCATGTAATCGACTATGTCCTTATCCGACTTGCCCTCGAGCAGCAGCTTGCGCACGCGGTCGCGCAGCTCGACGGCCAGATCGGCATTCGATACGGCAATGCTTTCATCCTGGCAGACGAGACAGCGAAAGCCTTGCGTCAGTGCGTCGTAGCGCTTCTGCAGTGCCGGCGTCGGTAGTTGGTTGGCATCGATCGCATGCGCACAGAGCGGCACGCAGGCTAGCGCCAATAGTACGACGAGATATTTCATGAATGCTCGGCGCGCAGTTGCGCGATACGCGGAAGCAGGTCGGACTTGATGATCTGCGGCGTCAGCGGCCCGATGTACTTGTGGCGGATGATGCCGTTCGCGTCAATCAGGAAGGTTTCCGGTGCGCCATAAACGCCCCAGTTGATCGCGGTGTCGCCGTTTTTGTCGAACATGACGCGGCTGTAAGGATCGCCTTTACCCTTCAGCCAGGCCAGCGCCTTATCACGACTGTCCTTGTAATCGAGTCCGTAGACCGGCACCTTGTGCTTGTTTGCAAACGCCAGCAGCGTCGGATGCTCTTCGCGGCAGGAAATGCACCAGGTTCCCCACACGTTTACGAGCGACACCTGGCCGCGCAGGATGCTGTCGGTGATGGTTTCGTCGGGGTGCGCGAGCGCCGGCAGCGAAAACGCCGGTGCCGGCTTGCCGATCAACGGCGACTTGACCAGCGACGGGTCCGAGTGCAGGCCGTGCCAGAAAATCAGGATCAGGCCGGCCAGCACGATCAGCGGCAGGCCGTAACGCAACATCAGCGTCGCTCCTCGGCAAGCGCCGCGCCGGTGTATTCGGGTTCCGGCAACGGCCGGCCGCCGTCTTCCGCGTCGGCTGTCGCCGTGCGCCGGATGCGATAGCGCCGATCGCTCAAGGCAAACAGGCCGCCAAGCGCCATCACAAGGCCGCCGAGCCAGATGAATCGCACCATCGGCTTGTATTGCACCCGCAGGCTCCACGCGTTGTTGCCGAGCGGATCACCGAGCGCCACATACAGGTCGCGGAACAGGCCCGGGTCGATCGCGGCTTCCGTCGTCACCGTCTGGTCATGCACGAACGTGCGCTTCTCCGGATACATCATCGTCACCAGCTTGCCGTTCTTGCTCACCGCGACCGTGCCTTGCTCAGCGAGGTAATTCGGCCCCCGCACCTCGTGCGCGCCCTTGAATACGAACGTATAGGCGCCGGCACGGATGCTCTCGCCCGGCTTGACGCTCGCGTTGGTGGCGACACTTAAAGTGCTCGTTACGGTAATACCGAGCACTGCGAACCCGGCGCCGATGTGCGCGAGGCTCATGCCGAGCACGTTGCGCGGAATTTTCAGGCTCAGGCCGGCCATGCGCCGCTGGCGCAGCCGCACGATCGGCTCGACCAGTGCGCTCGCCACAACCCAGATACCCAGGCCGATGCCGGCGATGGCAGCGACCGGAAATTCGCTCCAGCCCGCGATCGCGGTAATCACGCCGGCACCGACCGCGACGGCGAGCGGCACCAGTACCCGCTCACGCAGGCGGTGAAGGTTGCCACGCTTCCAGTGCACGTACGGGCCGATGCCGATCGACAGGAACAGCGGCACGATCAGCGGCAGGAAGACGCGATTGAAGTACGGCGGCCCGACCGAAATCTCGCCGAGATTCAGCGCGCTGAGAATCAGCGGATACAAGGTGCCGAGCAGCACTGCGGCCGCAGCAACCACCAGCAGGATGTTATTCAGCAGTAGTAACGTTTCGCGCGAAAATGGCTTGAACCCGCCGCCGCTGCCGGCGAGTGCCGGCGCGCGCCACGCATACAGCCCGAGCGCGACGCCGAGATACACCACGATCAGCCCGAGGACGAAAATACCGCGCGTTGGGCTGATCGCGAACGCGTGCACGGACACGAGCACACCGGAGCGCACCAGGAACGTGCCGAGCAGGCTCAGCGAGAATGCGATGATCGCGAGCAGCGCGGTCCAGCTCTTGAACGCACCGCGTTTCTCCGTCACCGCCAGGGAGTGAATCAGCGCCGTGCCGGCGAGCCATGGCATAAACGACGCGTTTTCGACCGGGTCCCAGAACCACCCGCCGCCCCAGCCAAGTTCATAGTAGGCCCACCAGCTGCCGATCGTGATGCCTACGCTCAGAAACAGCCACGCCGCCGTCGTCCACGGCCGCGACCAGCGCGCCCACACCGCATCCATTTTGCCGCCGATCAGCGCGGCGACGGCGAACGCAAACGCAACCGAAAAGCCGACGTAGCCCATGTACAGCATCGGCGGGTGCAGCGCGAGTGCCGGGTCCTGCAGGATCGGGTTGAGGTCGCGGCCCTGCACCGGTGCCGGCAGCAGCCTTACAAACGGGTTCGACGTGAACAGGCTGAACAGCAGAAAGCCGACGCTGATGACGCCCATAACGCCGAGCACGCGACTAATGAATTCGAGCGGCAGCTTGCGGCTGAATGCGGCAACCGCCAGCGTCCAGACATTGAGGATCAGGATCCACAGCAGCAGCGAGCCTTCGTGCGCGCCCCACACGGCCGCGAACTTGTAAACCAGCGGCAACTGCGTGTTGGAATTCTCGGCGACGTAACGGACGGTGAAATCGCTCACCAGGAACGAGTACGCAAGGCAACCGAACGCCAGCACGACGAAGACGAATTGTCCCGCCGCAATCGTGCGCACGCTGCCCATCCAGGCGGTGTCGCGCCGCTGCGCACCGACCA
>DASSOO010000305.1:0-3354 GCA_035700455.1 Gammaproteobacteria bacterium | reverse complement strand
CGCGACGGCATCGCCGCACTGCTCGAACGCCACCCGAACATCAGGCCCGAGCAACTCGAAATCGAAGTTACCGAAACAACCGCGTTGCGGGATCTCGGCCAGGCGCACGCGGTATTGAGCGCCTGCCGCGAACTCGGCGTGCGCGTCGCGCTCGACGATTTCGGTACCGGGCATGCTTCGCTCGCCTACCTGCAGCGGCTTCCAGCCAACCGCGTCAAGATCGACCGCAACTTCGTCAAGGACATCGTCTCGCGCACCGCGGACCTTGCGATCGTCGCGAGCACGGTCATCGGCGCCGGATTGCTCGGTCTCGACGTTGTCGCGGAAGGCGTCGAAAGCTACGACCATGGCCTGATGCTGGCGAAGATCGGGTGCGCCGGCCTGCAGGGCTACGCGATCGCGTTCCCGCTGCCGGCAGAGCAGGTGCCGGAATGGCTCAGCCGCTGGCGCACGCCGACCGAATGGCTGCGTTACGCGGCGCAACCGTTTCAACCGCAGGTATTCCCGCTGGTCGCCGCGGAGATCGCTCATCGGCGCACCGCGGAAACACTGCTCGGTGCCGCAGCGGGACCGGGCGGCAGCGACATCACCGGCGACAGCGTCGGTACGTGTGCATTCGAGCGCTGGTACGAAAGCGTCGGCCGCCAGCAATTTGGTGCCTATCCGGCATTCGCACCTGTGGCTGCGGCACACGAGGCATTCCATGCCGCCACAGGCGAATGCCTTGCCGCGCTGGAACACAAGAACTGGGCGCAACTTGCCGCGCTTGCGCCGCTATTACGCTCGCGCAGCGAGGTCTTGACCGAGCGCCTTGAAAGCCTGCGGGCCACCGCCACCGCCGCCGCATCGCAATATTGAGTCTGCCGCCGACGGTTTTGATTTTCCGCTGCGCAGCGTCTAGAGTGACATAAGCGCCGCACACGGCGGTCGCTCTCGCAGCCGGCCGGACCACCGCCGTTCCGGCCGCCTCCAAGGACAACCGGCCAGCCGGAGACAAGGACATGTTGAGCCCCGAATCCGCCGGCGCCGAAGGCACGGCGACCGCGCCCGTCTTGAAGCGCCCCCAGGTACGCAATCACCGCAAGATTCTGTGCGTGTTTCCGCATTACGCGCACTCGTTCGGAACTTTCGAACATGCGTTCCAGATGCTTTCCGTGCGCGCGTTCCTGCCGCCGCAGGGCATTCTGCTGATTACCGCCTACCTGCCGCCTGAATGGGAAGTGCGCTTCATCGACGAAAACAAGGCGCCCGCACAGGATAGCGACTACCGCTGGGCCGACGCGGTCTTCGTCACCGGCATGCACGTGCAGACCGAGTCGATTCACCGGATCAACGCGAACGCACACCGCTTCGGCAAACTGACGGCCGGCGGCGGGCCATCGGTGTCGGGTTGTCCGGAATGGTATCCGGACATTGATATGCTGCACATCGGCGAACTCGGCGACGCGACCAACAAGCTGATCGCGCGCATCGACGCTGACATCTCGCGACCCGCCAGGCAGGAGCGCTACACGACGGTCGAACGCCTGCCGATGACGGATTTTCCGACGCCTGCCTACGAGCAGCTCAACCTCAACGATTACTTTCTCGCCAGCGTGCAGTATTCGAGCGGCTGCCCGTTTCGCTGTGAATTCTGCGATATTCCCGCGCTCTACGGGCGCAACCCGCGCCTGAAGACGCCGCGGCAGGTCACCGGTGAACTCGATGCGATGCTCGCGCGCGGCAACCCGGGTTGCGTCTACTTCGTCGACGACAACTTTATCGGCAATCCGCGCGCCACGGTACCGTTGCTCGAGGAACTGGTGCGCTGGCAAAAGGAGCGCGGCTATCCGGTGCAGTTCGCGTGCGAAGCTTCGCTCAACATGACGCGCAAGCCGCAGATCCTGGAATTAATGCGCGAGGCTTACTTCACCACCGTGTTCTGCGGCATAGAGACGCCGGAAGACGACGCGCTCAAGGCAATGGGCAAGGTGCAGAACATGCGCTCGCCGATTCTCGATACGGTGAAAATGCTCAACGATTACGGCATGGAAGTCGTGTCCGGCATCATAGTCGGCCTCGATACCGATACACCGCAGACCTATCCGCACATCGCCGAATTCGTCGAGGCCTCGCACATCCCGATGCTGACGATCAACATTATCCAGGCGCTGCCCCGGACGCAGCTGTGGGCGCGACTGGAGCGCGAAGGCCGAATTATCGAAGAACCTGGCGATCGCGGCACGAACGTGAAATTTCTGCTGCCGTACGACGTGGTACTCAACGGCTGGCGCGACTGCATCCGCCGCGCTTACACGCCCGAAGCAATCTACCGGCGCTTTGCGCATCAAATGGAACATACCTACCCCAACCGCAAGCAGCTGCCGGCGACGAAGGCGCGCGTCAATGCACGCAATATTGCTCACGGCCTGAAGATTCTCGCGCAGGTCATCTGGCACGTCGGCGTTCGTTCCGACCATCGCCGCACGTTCTGGCGCATGGCGTGGCCCGCACTCAAGCGGGGCAGGATCGAGGACGTGATCCACGTCGGCGCAGTCAGCTACCACATGATCCGTTTCGCGCAGGAATGCCTCGAAGGCAAGGCTGAAAAATCGTTCTACAGCCCGAGCGGACGTACTGCGGTCGAGTCGCAGGCGACGATCTGAATCTCGTCAAGCCGGGGCCGTGGACGGTGCGACGGCGTCGAGCGTCGCCATTCCGGCGTCGAGCAGCTTTTCGAGTGTGTTTACTTGTAATTCCAGCGTGGTGTCGTCGGCGGAATACGCGCCGCGCTCGAGCACCTGCGCGGCTTCACCGAGCGGCGCAAGACCGAGTGCCAAGGCAGCGCCGGCGAGCTTGTGCGCGGCCTCCGCGAGCGCGCCTCGGTCGCCGGCGCTGAGTCCGGCCCGCAGATCGCGCAGCGACGCGTGGCCGAGTGTGCGAAATGACGCTGCGATCTGCGCCAGTTGGTCGCGGCCGAGCGTGCGCAGATGTGTCGCAAGCAGTGATGAGTCCGGTGCGGCGGCAGTATGCCTCGCCAGTGCCGCCGCAAGCGCGTTCGCGTCAAGCGGTTTGCTCAATACCGCGTTCATGCCGGCGGCGAGGCAAAACTCGGAATCGTGCGGCGCCGTATTCGCGGTGAGACCGATGATCGGTATCGCCGCGCGCCGCGCGTCGCCCAGCGCGCGGATACGCCGCGTCGCCTCGATGCCATCCATTTCCGGCATCTGCACGTCCATCAGCACCACGTCGAAATCGGCGGTTTGTTCGATCTGCTCCAACGCGGCGCGGCCGTTGGATACGACGGTGACCGTGTGTCCGGCCTGCTCCAGCAGGCCCACCGCTACCCGGCGGTTGATCAGGATGTCGTCGGCC
>DASSOO010000304.1:0-3115 GCA_035700455.1 Gammaproteobacteria bacterium | reverse complement strand
TCCGGTAATTTGCAACGCTCAAACGGCGTTCATCTCAGTGATTCGACGAACAGGTCAGCGCCGGCGGTTGGAGCGTCTGGGCGGCTTGTCTGTCGGCGCTACCGGTGCGGCTAGCCGAGCGCTGTCGTAAAGCGCCTTCAGTTCGCTTGTCGTTAGTTCGCACCATTTGCCGCGCGGCAGGCGACGACCGAGTTCGATCGGGCCGTAGCCGATTCGGATCAGGCGGCTGACGGTGAGGCCTTGCGATTCCCACATCCGCCGCACTTCGCGATTGCGGCCTTCGGTGAGCGTCAGGTGATACCAGTGATTGGCGCCGTCGCCGCCGGCCTCTTCCACCGTCGCGGCCTGCGCGAGACCATCCTCCAGTTCGATGCCGCGGCGCAGCTTGTCGAGCACCGTGTCGTCGACCTCGCCGAGCACGCGTACCGCGTAGCGGCGCGTAATCTCGGTCGATGGATGCATCAGGCGATTGGCGAGTTCGCCGTCGGTCGTGAACAGCAACAGGCCCGAGGTATTGACATCGAGCCGGCCGATCGCGATCCAGCGGCTGCCGCGGATACGCGGCAGGTTCTCGAACACCGTGGGGCGGTTTTCGGGATCGTGGCGGGTGGTGATTTCGCCTTCGGGCTTGTGATAGGCGATGACACGCCGCGGGCGCTCTTCCGCCTTGAGCCGCACCGGCCGGCCGTCGACGGTAACGCGGTCATTGGCACCTGCCTTGTCGCCGATTTGCGCGGTACGGCCGTTGACGGCGACGCGGCCGGCGCGAATCCAGGTTTCGATCTCGCGGCGCGAACCGAGGCCGGCGGCACTCAACAGCTTTTGCAGACGTTCAGGTACCGAATGCGGGCTCACGCCGAAGAAGCCGTATCGCCGGCAGGCAGCGGCGCGTCATGGTCATCCGCGATTTCATCCGCCTCGCCTTCTTCGTTGGCGGCAAGTATTTCGGCGGCCACCGCGGCATCGCCGTCGTCGAAGTCCAGCTCGACGTTGATGCTGTCGATGTCACGCAGTTCGGCGAGCGTCGGCAGTTCGTCGAGACTCTTCAGACCGAAGTAATCAAGGAATTCCCGGGTGGTCGCGAACAGCGCCGGGTGACCGGGCACGTCGCGATGACCGACGATGCGCACCCAGTTGCGGTCCTGCAGGGTTTTCATGATCTGGGTACTCACCGCAACGCCACGCACGTCTTCAATTTCGCCGCGCGTGATCGGCTGCCGGTAGGCGATCAGCGCCAGCGTTTCGAGCAGCGCGCGCGAGTAGCGTTGCGGCCGCTCCTCGAACAGCTTCGAGACCCGCCCGACAACGTCCGCGCGTACCTGCACGCGCCAGCCGCTTGCGGTTTCCTTGAGTTCAATGCCACGGTCGGCAAAATCCTCACTCAGCTCGGCGAGCGCGGCGCGAACGGCGGCACGCTCGGGCTGCTCCGCTTCGTCGAACATCGCCAGCAGCGCGTCGATGTTGAGCGGCCGGCCCGCGACCAGCAACGCGGCCTCGACAATATGCTTGAGTGCGGCGGCATCAGTCATTTGCAGCGTCCTCGGTGCGGTATTCCACGACTCCCTTGCCGGAGCCGGCCTTGACGTGAATCGGCGCGAAAGGCTCGGCCTGAACAATCTCGACCAGCGACTCGCGGATCAGTTCAAGCAGCGCGAGCAACGTCACCACCACGCCCATGCGCCCTTCCTCGGGGCTGAACAGTCGCGTGAACTCGCAAAACACGTCGCCCTTGACCGTCGCGAGCACATCGGACATGCGCTGGCGCACCGACAGCGGTTCGGCCTCGACATGATGGTGCGCGTACATCTCGGCGCGCGCGAGCACTTCCTTGAAGGCGATCAGCATTTCCTGCAGCGTCACCTCGGCGACAGTGCGCACGATCTTGCGTTCGCTGAAGTCGATGCGCGCGGCAAGCACGTCCCGGTCGAGACGCTCCAGCGCGTCGATATCTTCGGCTGCCTGCTTATAGCGCTCGTACTCCTGCAACCGGCGCACGAGTTCCGCGCGTGGATCGTCCTCGTCGTCGGCTTCGACCGGGCGCGGCAGCAGCATGCGCGACTTGATCTCGGCGAGCATCGCCGCCATCACGAGATATTCTGCAGCAAGCTCGAGCCGGAGCTCCTTCATCAGCTCGATGTACTCCATGTACTGGCGCGTAATTTCGGCAATCGGAATATCGAGAATGTCGAGATTCTGCCGCTTGATGAGGTACAGCAGCAGGTCGAGCGGTCCTTCGAAAGCTTCGAGGAAGACTTCGAGCGCATCAGGTGGAATGTAGAGGTCGCGCGGCAGCGACGTGACCGGCGCACCCTGCACTACCGCAAACGGCATTTCGGCCTGCACCGGACTCTCGGCATCGGTTTCTGCAAGATTTTCTGTCATTTCACCGCCGAGGTATATCCAATTTGCAGGAGCGATCGCCGGATCGCGATGTTTGGAATTGCAACGAAGTCGTTGCTCCTACTCAAGATCAAGAGCACGCACCACTTCATCGATAATTGAGATGCATTGCTTCTCGCACCGCCTCGAGTGTGTCGCGGGCCGCATCGCGCGCCGCTTCGCAGCCATCGGCGATCACGCCGCGCACCATTTCCGGATTCGCTTCGATTTCCTTCGCCCGCTCGCGGATCGGCTCGAGTTCCTTGAGCATGGCGTCGATCACCGGCTGCTTGCACTCCAGGCAGCCGATGCCGGCGCCGCGACAGCCGGCCAGCACCCATTCCTGGGTCTTCTCGCCGGAGTACATCTTGTGGAATTCCCACACCGGGCACTTGGTCGGCTCGCCGGGGTCGGTGCGCCGCACGCGTGCCGGATCGGTCGGCATCGTGCGCACCTTTTTCGTGATCGATTCGGGCTCTTCACGCAGACCGATTGTGTTGCCGTAAGATTTCGACATCTTCTGGCCGTCGAGTCCGGGCACCTTTGGAATCTGCGTCAACAGCACCTGCGGTTCGACGAGGATCGCGCGGCCGCCGCCTTCGAGATAACCGAGCAGCCGATCGCGGTCACGCATCGTCAGGCTGGTCTGCCCGGCGAGCAGCGCGCGCGCGAATTCAAGCGCCTCAGCGTCGCCCTGTTCCTGGTATTGACGGCGGTGTTCGCGGTAAAGGCTCGC
>DASSOO010000303.1:0-2211 GCA_035700455.1 Gammaproteobacteria bacterium | reverse complement strand
AGCATGGCGCGGCGGCCGGATCTTGAGCTCTTTGCGCGCAAGCACGGCCTGAGGATCGGCACGATCGCCGATCTCATCCGCTACCGCATGGAAAAGGAGCAGACGGTCGAGCGCATTTTCGAGCGCAGCGTCGAGACCGAGTTCGGCACGCTGCGCCTGATCGCCTACGACGATCACGTCAACAAGGTAGTGCATTTCGCGCTCGTTGCCGGCGAAGTCAAAGGCGACGTGCCCACGCTGGTGCGCGTGCACCTGCAGAACACACTGAGCGACGTGCTCGAAATCCGGTCCGAGGCGCTTGGCTGGCCGTTCCGCAACGCGCTCGCGCGCATCTCCCGCGAAGGCGGCGTGGCGGTCGTGCTCCGCCAGCGCGAAGATCCTGCGGCTCTGATTCGCGCGCTCGAAGTGCTGCCGTCGGACGGCGGCGCGGCGCACGATCCGCACGAGGATGGCGCGACGGTGCTGCGCACCTACGGCGTCGGCGCGCAGATTCTCATCGACCTTGGCGTGCGTCGCATGCGCGTGCTGAGCGCGCCGAAAAAGATGCACGGTATTTCCGGCTTCGGGCTGGAAGTGACCGAGTATCTTTCCGGCGACGACTGAAACGGGTTTTACGCATGTCGGATTATCTTCCCGCCGATCGCGAGCTTGCGGTCGCCGATGCGCGCGTCGCCCTGGTGGCTTCGCGCTTCAACGATGCCGTTGTCGAAGGGCTCGTCGCCGGCGCACGGCGCACGCTCGATCGCCATCATGTCGCTGCAGCGAAAATCCTGTGGGTGCCGGGCGCGTTCGAGTTGCCGCTGGCCGCCAGGAAACTCGCGGAGAGCCGGCGTTTCGACGGCATCGTTGCGCTCGGCGCAGTCATTCGCGGCGGCACTGCACATTTTGAGTACGTCGCCGGCGCATGCACCGACGGTCTTGCCCGCGCGATGCTCGATACCGGCGTCCCGGTCGGCTTCGGCGTGCTCACTTGCGACACGCTTACGCAGGCGCTGGAGCGCGCCGGTGGCGGGCCCGGCAACAAGGGTGAGGAAGCCGCGCTTGCGGTGCTGGAAATGATCGTGGCGCTGCGGGAGTTGGATGCGCAATGAGCAAGCAGCGAGGCTTTCGTTCGCGGGCGCGCCGGCTCGCGTTGCAGGCGCTGTACCAGTGGCAGATCAGCGCTGACGATCCGCGCGATATCCTCGCGCAGTTTCTCGCCGACAAGCGCGATCGCCGCGAGGCTGACTACTTCCGCACGCTGTTCATGAATGCGTCCGGCGCTGCCGCCGAACTCGACGCACTCGCGGCGCAGCACCTCGATCGTCCGCTTGCGCAGCTCGACCCGGTCGAGCACGCGATTCTATGGATCAGCCTGCTGGAGTTCCGCGAGCAGCTCGACGTGCCGTATCGTGCCGTTATCAACGAGGCGGTCGAACTCGCGAAAGACTACGGTGCCGAAGGAAGCCACAAGTACGTCAACGCCGTGCTCGATCGCGCGGCGCCGGTGCTGCGGCCCCTGGAGGCGCGGCGCTAGCGCGGCCATGGACGAATTTGCGCTGATCCGCCGTTTTTTCCGGCGCGATGTCACGCGCAGCGATGTCGTTCTCGGCGTCGGCGACGACGCCGCGCTGCTGCAGACTCCGGCCGGGACGGAGCTGGCCATCAGCACCGACACAATGGTCGAGGGCGTGCATTTTCCCGCCGGCGCGCCGGCCCATGCGATCGGCTGGCGTGCGCTGGCGACGAACCTCAGCGATCTCGCCGCGATGGGGGCGACGCCCGCGTGGGCCACGCTGGCGCTGACGCTGCCGCAGGCCGACGAAGCCTGGCTTCAGGAATTTGCCCGCGGATTTTTCGAGTTGGCTGACCAGTTTGGGGTTGCACTGGTCGGCGGCGACGTGACGCAAGGTGCGCTCACGGTGACCGTCACGATCCATGGTCACGTGCCGGCCGGCGCTGCGCTGCGGCGCAGCGGTGCAAAGCCGGGCGACCGCGTTTTCGTGACCGGCAAACTCGGCGGTGCCGCCGCGGGGCTCGCCGCTTACCCGAACGATGGACGCGGCCGCTACCTGTATCCGCAGCCGCGCGTCGCGGAAGGTGTCGCGTTGCGCGGTTTTGCGTCAGCCGCCATCGATATTTCCGACGGTCTCGTCGCGGATCTCGGCCATATCGCCGAGGCAAGTGGCGTCGGCGCGCAAATGGCGCTGGAGAAAGTACCGCAGGCGCCGG
>DASSOO010000302.1:0-8996 GCA_035700455.1 Gammaproteobacteria bacterium | reverse complement strand
GTCAAGCGCTACGCGGCGCTGCCGCTCGTCATCAACGCGGTCATCTTCGCGGTCATCATCGCGATCGGCGCGCACGAGTTCGTCTACGCCATCGCGTGGATCGAAGCGCAATTGCCGGGCTGGCTCAAATGGCTGCGCTGGCTGCTGTGGATCCTGTTCGGCGGCGCCGCCCTGCTGGTCGTGTTCTATTGCTTTACGTTTGTCGTCTACATTGTCGGCGCGCCGTTCAATGTGCTGCTCGCCGCGCGCGTCGACCGGCTCGTCAACGGTCAGGTCGACGGCCTGAACGAGGGCTTCTGGCGCGGGCTCGGTGCCGATCTGCGTTCGATGCTGCAGGTGCTGCGCTATCAGCTGTTGTGGACGCTGATCATTGCCGCGCTTGGCATCGTCGCGCTGGTCATTCCCGGCATCAACCTGCTGGTGCCGATCGCGTGGTTCGTGTTCGGCGCGTGGATGCTGGCGCTCGGCTACTCGGATCTCGCCCTCGGCCGGCGCGGCTACCGCTTCGCCGAGCAGCGGCGCCTGTTCGACCGTTATCGCGGCCGCGTACTCGGCTTCGGCTGCGCGACCGCCCTCGCGACGCTGGTACCTGTTGTCAACCTCGTGGTGATGCCCGCCGCCGTCGCCGGCGCAGTATGGTTATGGCGAGACATTCCGCCGAGAGTCGACCGATGAATGCCCGCAAGCTGTTCGTACTCGACACCAACGTGCTGATGCACGATCCGAGTGCACTGTTCCGCTTTCACGAGCACGACATGTTCCTGCCGATGGTCGTGCTCGAGGAACTCGACGCCGGCAAGAAGGGCCTGTCGGAAGCCGCGCGCAACGTGCGCCAAGTCAGCCGGTTTCTCGATGAACTGATCTCGTCAGCTTCCAAAGAGGACATCGACGCCGGGCTGCCGATCGGCCGCTCGCGCGCGGCGCGCGCCGAAGGTGGCGACGGCGGCCGGTTGTTCTTTCAGACCGAGGCGCTCTCGGCGGCTTTGCCGGAGACGCTGCCGGGCGCGAGTGCCGACAACACGATTCTCGCCGCGACACTCGCGTTGCAGCAGAAGCACCTCGACGCGAACGTGATCCTGGTGTCGAAAGACATCAACCTGCGCATCAAGGCAGCAGTGCTGGGCATCCATGCCGAGGATTATTACACCGACAAAGCGCTTGACGATGCCGACCTGCTCTACACCGGCGTCGCGGCGCTGCCACCGGATTTCTGGGAGACGCACAGCAAGGACATGGAGTCGTGGCAGGAGCAGGGCCGCACGTTCTACCGCGTGCGCGGCCCGAACGCCGGCAGCTGGCATCCACTGCAATGCCTGTATGTCGACACGGAAGGCGGCATCGAGGCAATCGTGCGCAAGGTCGATGGCGACGGTGCCGTCATGGAGATCGCGCAGGACTACCGCAGCCCGCGCCACACCGTCTGGGGCATCAACCCGCGCAACCGCGAGCAAAACTTCGCGATGAATCTGCTGCTCGATCCGGATGTCGACTTCGTCACGCTGCTCGGTGCGGCCGGCACCGGTAAAACGCTGCTCGCGCTCGCCGCCGGCCTCGCGCAGACCTTCGAGAGCAATCTCTACCGCGAAATCATCATGACGCGCGTGACGGTGCCGCTCGCCGAGGATATCGGCTTTCTGCCCGGCACCGAGGAAGAAAAAATGACGCCCTGGATGGGCGCCCTCATGGATAACCTGGAAGTCCTGAGCCAAGCCGGCGACGGCGGCGACTGGGGCCGTGCGGCAACCAACGATCTGCTCCGCAGCCGTATCAAGATCCGCGCGCTCAACTTCATGCGCGGTCGCACGTTCCTCAATCGCTACCTCATCGTCGACGAAGCCCAGAACCTAACGCCGAAGCAGATGAAGGCGCTGATCACCCGCGCGGGTATCGGCACCAAAATCATCTGCCTCGGCAACATCGCGCAGATCGATACGCCATACCTCACTGAAACCACGTCGGGCCTCACCTATGTCGTCGACCGCTTCAAGCAGGGCGCGCACTGCGGTCACGTCACCCTGCTCCGCGGCGAGCGCTCCAGGCTCGCCGACTACGCGACGGAGGCTCTTTAGCCGCCGTCAGTACGTCCACACCAGGCCGACCAGGATCTGGCTGGTCTTGTATGTGCTGCTGATCCGATCTCCGGCCGTGTCTCGCAGATGCAGGTTGCGCGTCGCGAAGTAGCGCCAGTTAAGGTCGAATGCGAGCGTGTCGGTCAACTGGGAACGAAAACCGACAATGCCCTGATAAGCCGGCTGGCCGTTGGCGTCGTCGATAAAGGTTGTGCCCGTCGTTGCACCCGCTACGTTCAGCGGATTTGCGCCGTAGTGGTGAAAGTCGACGCGTGCGTAGCCCACACCGACACCTACGTACGGGTCGAACCCGGTGCCGGGACGGAAGTCGTTCAGGATGTTGAACATCACGCTCCATGCCTGTGTATGGCCGAACGGATTATTGAGGCCGAGTTTGCCGGTCAGCCCCGCGGGCGTGAATGCCTGACTCTTGACGCCGTTCTCCCGGTAGCCGAGTTCCGCCTCGGCACGCAGGCTGCCAAATCCCCAGTTGCCGAATTCGTAGCCGAAACTCAACAGCCCTACATCGCCGTGTTCGGAGCCGGTGGTAATACGTCCGCCGGGAATATTGAAGCTGTGGTCGCGTAACTGGGAACGTCCATATTGCAGTTCGAGGTACGGTCCCTGGTCGGCGTTATTGCCCCACTCATTCTGCGCCAGCGCGCCTGCCGAAAAACTGGCGAGCAGCACGCCACACAATAGACTTACCTTCGTGATTTTCATCTCGAACCTCCTTGTACCGATGCGGGTAAATAATTGACGAATCGACGACGGGATGAAGATTGATTCGCCCTACGCGGAAACGCGTGTATCGATGGCTCACAATTATGCAAGCGCGATAACGGGCGTCAAAGGCTTTCGCGGTCAAACGCGATAGGTGTCACACAGGTGGCGCGCGCCTTAATGGTTGCTGTGTGTCATCCCTGAGACTTGTCCCACAGCGTTATCACGCGGCACGCCCGGCAATGTGGCTAGCATAGCGGCACAGCTCGCGCAAACCGCCGCAGCAACCTGTGGAGAGGCCAATTCCTTAAATTGTGCGCTGCGTAATTCTACTTACACCGATGAGACGCTATGGTCCGTTATCGAGTGGACCTATCCACTTTTCCAGTGTACCTCGGGTAAATTCTAGGGCGACTTTCGCGGCCAAAACGCTACAATCGAACTTTACATACCCCGGCAATGACCGGCGCTGCCGAGTGCAGCCGTAAAAATATCCATGGATGCATCGACGACGAAGTCGCTAACCGGCGTTTCGACACCCGTCCCCGCGACGCATGCGCAAACGCATGCCGCGGCATCCATTGCGCCTGAAGCCATGTCTCCACCGACGACAGACGAGGCCGATCTCATGCGGCCACCGCGTCAGCGCGATGCCCCACCGGCGGATATCCTCGTCGTCGACGACAACAAGCCGAATCTCGCGGCGATCGAGGTCGCGCTTGGCGATCTCGGCCGGCGGCTGGTCAAGGCCGCCTCCGGCGAAGAAGCGCTGCGTCACCTGCTCACGCGCGACTTCGCGCTGATTATTCTCGACGTACAGATGCCACACATGGACGGCTTCGAAACCGCGCGCCTGATCCGCGAGCGTAAGCGCAGCCGCCACGTACCGATCATCTTCATCACTGCGCACAATCGTAACGACGAGCAGGTGCTTGAAGCCTACCGCCTCGGTGCGAGCGACTTTATGTTCAAACCGATCGTACCGGAAGTGCTGCGCGCGAAGGCTAAAGTATTCGTTGACCTGCAGGATCGCACCGCGGAAAACGAACGCCAGGGACGGTTGCTCGCGGAAATGGAGCGGCGCGACATCGAGCGTAAGGCGGCGATGGAGCGCGAACGCTGGGAGGCGGAACTGCTGCGTGAGGAAAGCCGACAGAAAGACGAATTTCTCGCGGTGCTTGCCCACGAACTGCGCAATCCATTGTCACCGATCGTGACCGGCATCCAGTTGCTCAAACCCTATGCGCAAGATAATGAAAAACTCGACCGCGTGCGCGACATGATGGAGCGGCAGTCTCACCACCTCATACGCCTGATCGACGATTTGCTCGACGTAGCTCGCATCTCCAGCGGCAAGATTCACGTGCAGATCGGCAGCGTTGACCTCGGCGGCATCGTCACCCAGGCGGTCGACAGTGTGAGCAGCCTGATTGACGAACGCCGCCACACGCTGAAAGTCGAGCAGCCGGATGCGCCACTGACTGTTGCCGCGGATCCAGTCCGGCTGACGCAGGTCGTAGCCAACCTGCTCAACAACGCGGCGCGCTATACCGATCCGGGCGGCCGCATCACCCTTTCGTGCGCACGCGACGGCGACGACGCCGTCATCCGTGTCGCGGACAATGGCCGCGGCATCGCGCCGCAAATGCTTAACAGCATTTTCGACCGTTTCGTGCAGGAAGACGGCGGCACCGGCGGACTGGGGCTCGGTCTCGCGCTGGTGCAGCGGCTGGTTGCGATGCACGGCGGCCGGGTGCGCGCCCACAGCGAAGGCCGCGGCAAGGGGAGCGAATTCTGCGTCTGGATTCCACTTGCGGACAGCGATACGGCCGCTGCTGGAGACGAGACGCCCGCTACCGTCGAGGGCAACGACGAAACCGAACTCAGCATCGTACTGATCGAGGACGAAGAAGACATCCGCACGAGCCTGTGCGCGCTGCTCGAAGGCTGGGGTCACAAGGTCAAGGTGGCCGGCGACGGCGCGAAAGGGCTCAAGCTGATCGCGCGCCACAAGCCGCACGCGGCGATTATCGACATCGCCATGCCCGGCATCGACGGTTACGAGGTGGCACGCCGCATACGTGCAAACAAGAAGGAGCCCTGCCCACGCTTGATTGCCATGACCGGCTTCGGCCGTGACCGCGATCGGGAGAAGGCGCTTAGGGCGGGGTTCGACCGGCACATCACGAAACCGGCGCGCCCGGAAGACCTGCAGCGTGCGTTGAGGGAGTAGAGTCATGGCCGCAACGGCAGAATCGGCCCGCAAGCAGGGCCGCGACACGCTGACGTCGCGTCAGGTGCTCGCCGGCCTGAGGGCGATCAAGCGCGGTGATTTCGACTTCCGTCTGCCGGACGACTATTCCGGCATTGACGGCGAAATTGCCGCCGTATTCAACGAGCTGGTGGCGCAGGCCGCCGGTCTCGGCGGCGACCTTGCCCGGTTGCGGCAGACCGTCGGCAAGGAAGGCCATACGCGCCAGCGCCTGCGGGCCACCGCGATGCACGGCGGCTGGGCCGACTACGTCGCCGAGATCAACGGCATGCTCGACGACGTCACCTCGCATACCGACGAGATGGCGCGCGTCATCGCCGCCGTAGCACAGGGCGACCTGACGCAGAAAATCGAAGTCGACCACATCGACGGCCAGGTACAGGGCACCTTCCTCCGGGACGCGCGCGCAGTCAACAACATGGTCGACCAGCTCGCACGCTTCAACTCGGAAGTCACGCGCGTCGCGCGCGAGGTCGGTGTCAACGGCAAGCTCGGCGCGCAGGCCGAAGTCCCGGGCGTGTCCGGCGACTGGAAGGAACTCACCGAGAACGTCAACCTGATGGCGTCGAATTTGACGGCGCAGGTGCGCGAAATCGCGCGCGTGACGACCGCGGTCGCGCAAGGCGACCTGACCAAGTCGGTCAACATCGAAGTCAAGGGCGAAATCCTTGAACTCAAGAACACGATCAACACCATGGTCGACCAGCTCGGATCGTTCGCCGCCGAAGTTAGCCGTGTCGCACGCGAGGTCGGTACCGAGGGCCGCCTCGGCGGCCAGGCGCAGGTCGAGGGTGTGTCCGGTGTGTGGAAGGAACTCACCGAAAACGTCAACTCCATGGCGAACAACCTGACGCTGCAGGTGCGTAACATCGCCGACGTGTCGACCGCCATCGCGCACGGCGACCTGTCGCGCAAGATCACTGTGGATGCGCAGGGCGAAATTCTCGGCCTCAAGAACACTATCAACATCATGGTCGACCAGCTCTCGTCGTTTGCGGCGGAAGTGACGCGCGTCGCGCGCGAGGTCGGCACCGAAGGCCAGCTCGGCGGCCAGGCGCAGGTGGAAGGCGTCTCGGGCGTGTGGCGCGAGCTCACGCGCAACGTGAACTCGATGGCTACCAACCTGACCGACCAGGTACGCAACATCGCGGAGGTGATCACGGCCATTGCGGAAGGCGACCTTTCGCGCAAGATCACGGTCGATGCCCGCGGCGAGATTCTGACGCTGAAGGAAACCATCAATTCCACCGTCGACAAGCTCAACCACTTCTCCGCCGAGGTGACGCGCGTTGCACGCCTGATCGGCACCGAAGGCACGCTGGGCGTGCAGGCGGAAGTGCAGGACGTGTCGGGCATCTGGAAGGAGCTCACCGACAACGTGAACCTGATGGGCCGCAGCCTCACCGACCAGGTGCGCGACATCGCGGACGTGACGACCGCGGTCGCGAATGGCGATCTTTCGCGAAAGATCACGGTAGAGGTGAAAGGCGAAATCCGCGAACTGAAAAATACCATCAACGCGATGGTGGATTCGCTCTCCTCGTTCGCCGACGAGGTGACGCGCGTCGCGCGCGAGGTGGGTACCGAGGGCGTGCTCGGTGGCCAGGCCGTCGTGCGCGGCGTGTCGGGTATCTGGAAAGAGCTCACCGATAACGTGAACTCGATGGCGACCAACCTCACCAACCAGGTGCGCAATATCGCCGAAGTGTCGATCGCGGTCGCGACCGGCGACCTGTCGCGCAAGATCACAGTGGATGCGCAGGGCGAGGTGCAAGACCTCAAGGACACCATCAACGCGATGGTGGATCAATTGAACGCGTTCTCCGCCGAAGTGACGCGCGTCGCGCGCGAAGTGGGCGTGGAAGGCAAGCTCGGCGGCCAGGCGACGGTCGCCGGCGTGCAGGGTACGTGGAAGGAACTGACCGAGAACGTGAACCTTATGGCGTCGAACCTGACGTTCCAGGTGCGTGACATCGCCCAGGTCGCGACCTCGATCGCGCAAGGCAACCTCGACCGCAAGATTACGGTGGAAGTGCGCGGCGAGCTGCTCGAACTGAAGAATACGATCAACACCATGGTCGACCAGCTCTCGTCGTTCGCCGACGAAGTAACGCGCGTAGCGCGCGACGTGGGCGTGGAAGGCAAGCTTGGCGGCCAGGCCGAGGTGCGCGGCGTGTCCGGCATCTGGAAGGAGCTCACCGACAACGTGAACCTGATGGCGTCGAACCTGACCAACCAGGTGCGCGACATTGCGCAGGTGACCACCGCGGTCGCGAACGGAGACCTGACGCGGCAGATTACCGTGGAGGTCAAGGGCGAAATCCTTGAACTGAAGAACACCATCAACACGATGGTGGACCAGCTCTCGTCATTCGCCGACGAAGTCACGCGCGTCGCGCGCGAGGTCGGCACCGAGGGCATCCTCGGCGGCCAGGCGCAGGTGAAGGGCGTATCCGGTACCTGGCGCGAGCTCACCGACAACGTGAACACGATGGCCGACAACCTCACCGAGCAGGTGCGCGGCATCGCGCGCGTCGTGACCGCGGTGGCGAAAGGCGACCTGAAACAAAAACTGCGGCTCGAGGCGAGCGGCGAAATCGCGACGCTGGTCGCGACGATTAACGACATGATCGACACGCTGTCGCTGTTTGCTGACCAGGTGTCCGGCGTGGCGCGCGACGTGGGCGTCGAAGGCAAGCTCGGCGGCCAGTCGTACGTCCCGGGCGCCGCCGGCATCTGGCGCGACCTTACCAACAACGTGAACGAACTCGCCGGCAACTTGACGCTG
Source organism: Gammaproteobacteria bacterium (assembly GCA_035700455.1). Taxonomy (GTDB): domain Bacteria; phylum Pseudomonadota; class Gammaproteobacteria; order Natronospirales; family DASSBR01; genus DASSBR01. The sequence continues at coordinate 1,144 of DASSOO010000302.1, read as the reverse complement.
CAGGTACGCGCGATCGGCGACGTGGCGACGGCGGTGACCAAGGGCGACCTGACGCAGTCGATCAATGTCGAGGCGCGCGGCGAAGTCGCGCTGCTGAAAGACAACATCAATCAGATGATTCGCACGCTGCGCGAAACAACGCGTGCGAACCAGGAGCAGGACTGGCTCAAGACCAACCTCGCCCGCTTCACGCGCATGCTGCAAGGCCAGCGCGACCTGTTGACGGTATCGCAGCAGGTGCTGTCGGAGCTCGCCGAGGTCGTCTCCGCGCAGTACGGCGCATTCTACATGGCGCAGCGCGACACCGACGACGAAGTCGTGCTCCGGCTGTTTGCCTCCTACGCTTTGTCGCCGCGCCAGGGTCTGGCCGCGACGTTCCGCCTCGGCGAAGGTCTGGTCGGCCAGGCGGCGCTTGAAAAAGAGCGCATCATGGTCATCGACGTGCCAAGCGATTACGTCACTATTTCCTCCTCGCTCGGCAAGGCTGCGCCGCGCAACATCGCGGTGGTGCCGGTGCTGTTCGAGTCCGAGGTCAAAGGCGTCATCGAACTCGCGACGTTCCGCGAGTTCACACCGACGCAGCTCGCGTTCATCGACCAGTTGCTCGAAAGCCTTGGTATCGTCGTCGCGACTATCGAGGCGACGATGCGCACCGACCAGTTGCTGCTGCAATCGCAGAGCATGGCCGAGGAATTGCAGAAGCAGCAGGAAGTGCTGCAGCAGACCAACGAAGAACTGGAAGAAAAAGCGCGCCAGCTGACCAACCAGAAGGACGAGGTCGAGCGCAAAAACCGCGAAGTCGAACTCGCCCGCCAGGAGCTCGAGGAAAAGGCCGAGCAATTGGCGCTGACATCGAAATACAAGTCGCAGTTCCTCGCCAATATGTCGCACGAACTGCGGACACCGCTGAACAGCCTGCTGATCCTGTCGCGCCAGTTGGCTGAGAACGTCAAGGAAAACCTCGACGAAAAGCAGGTCGAATACGCGGAAACCATTTACCAGTCCGGCGCGGATCTGCTGGCGCTGATCAACGAAATTCTCGACCTCGCACGCATCGAGTCCGGCACAATCGCGATCGACAGCACCGACATCCAGTTCGAGGTACTTGAAGAGTACGTCGACCGCTCGTTCCGCCACATCGCGG
>DASSOO010000301.1:0-6124 GCA_035700455.1 Gammaproteobacteria bacterium | reverse complement strand
CAGTCTCCCGGTCGGCTGCGTCACGCTGACGCAGCGTTATTTTGGTGATGGGAAACTCGAGCATGAACGCTTTCGGCAGGCGCAGATTGCCGCACGCTGCGAATTGGAACCGGTCGCCGGCCTGTTCCGTGAGCTTGGTTGGGCCGAGGTGGCCGGGGCATCGGGTACCGTGCATGCAATTGCGGATATCGCGCGGCATGCGGGCTGGTCGGACGGCAGTATCACGCCGGTAACGCTCGACTGCCTGGAGGCTGCGCTCGCGGAGGCCGGCGAGCTAGCGCAACTGCGACTGGCCGGCATCGATGCCGAGCAATTGCCGGTGCTGCCCGGCGGCCTTGCGATTCTGCGCGCAATATTCGCCGGTCTCGGCATCCGGCAAATGCGCGCCGTGCCGGGCGCTCTGCGCGAAGGCATTGCCTATGACCTGCTGGCTCGGATGGACCGCAGCGATACGCGCGATCGCAGCAGCCGCGCGCTTGCCGAGCGCTGCGGTGCCGATACGGATTACGCGGCGCGCGTGGAGCACACTGCCGCCGAACTGTTGCGTCAGGCGGCTGACGCGTGGGAACTGTGCGAGCCGGCCTGCGCGCGCTGGCTTGCCTGGGCGGCGCGTCTGCACGAGATCGGCCGTGTCGTCGCCTGCAACGGCTATCATCGTCACGGCGCCTATCTGATCGAGCACGCCGATCTCGCCGGTTTCAGCCGTCAGGATCAACAGGCAGTCGCGGCGCTGGTGCGCACGCATCGGCGAGAATTGACCGGTGACGAATTCGATGCCTTTCCGGCACCGCTCAGCCAGCGGCTGGAGCGGCTTGCGGTGCTGTTGCGGGTGGCGGTCTTGCTGCACCGTCCGCGCGGCGCGGCGGCGGAGGCGATCGAAGTGACGCCCGGCGCGCGCCGGCTGGAACTGCGGTTCCCGCCGGGCTGGCTGGCGGTCCATCCGCTGGCGGCAGCGGATCTGGAGGCGGAAGCTACGGCGCTGGCGGCCATCGGCTGGGCGCTCGCCTGCCGCTAAATTAATCTTCCTGTTGCGCCCCCGACGGTATGATCGCGCCCAGTGGTGCCGGTGCACGGGCGCCGGTTACGGCCGGCAGATTGCCAGGCGCACCATTCAGGGTTGCATGCGCGAGCCATGCAAAAGCCATCGCCTCGACGTAATCCGGATCGACTCCGAGCGTTGCCGTCGAAGCGACGGCGACCGCCGGCAGCGCGGCGGCCAGCGCATCCATCAGCGCAGGATTGTGGACGCCGCCGCCGCAAACGTAGAGGCGCTTCACGGCTGGCGCATGTGCGGTCAGGTCATGCGCAACGGTCGTAGCCGTCAATGCGACCAAGGTTGCCTGCACGTCGGCCGGTGGGGGCGCACCGCCAATCCCTGCAAGCGCGGCATCGAGCCACTCCAGGTTGAAGTGTTCTGGGCCGGAGCTTTTCGGCGGGGGACGCCTGAAATAAGCATCCGCAAGCAAAGCCTCCAGCAGTGGTTCGTGTACCTTGCCCGCAAGCGCGAGTGCGCCGTCCTTGTCGAAGGTGCCGTCACCGTGGCGCGTGGCCCAAGCGTCCAGCAGCGTATTCGCGGGCCCGACATCGAAGCCGCGTACCTCGCGCCCCGGTTCCAGCAGCGTCAGGTTCGCGATGCCGCCGAGATTGAGCACCGCGCGTGCCTCGCCGGGCGCGGCAAACGCGGCCTGGTGGAATGCCGGCGTGAGCGGTGCACCCTGGCCGCCGAGCGCGATGTCGCGACGGCGGAAGTCGGCCACGGTCGTGATGCCGGTGCGTGCGGCGATGATGTGCGGGTCGCCGATCTGCAGCGTGAACGGCGCGGCGCCTTCCGGCCGGTGGCGGATTGTCTGGCCGTGGCTGCCGATTGCGCGTACCGCGCCGGTTTCGATGCCGGCTTCCGCGACGACCGCGAGTGCCGCCGCGGCAAAAGCCTCGCCGAGGCGCGCGTCGAGCGCACCGAGCGCGTCGATCGCATCGGCGGCGCGGTAGTCGCCGCGCGCGAGTGCGTGGATTTCGTCACGCAGCGCGGGAGAAAATTGCGTGTAATAAGCGTGGCGCAGTGCAATGCCGGCGGCGTCGATCGCCACCAGCGCGGCCTCGATGCCGTCGGCGCTGGTGCCGGACATCAAGCCGACGTACAACTCCGGCCGCATCAGTGCCGGTCGGCTGCGGCTACGTTTTCGCCTTCGGCAAAGGCCAGCTGGCTCACGAGCGTAGCAGCGTAGCTCTCGTACGCCTTGCGGTACTTTGCGGCGATCGGATTGGCCGCCGGCAGCTTGACCTTGAGCGGCGCGACATGGCGCCCGTCGATGCGGAATTCGTAATGCACGTGCGGGCCGGTCGCGATGCCGGTGTGGCCGACGTAGCCGATGACTTCACCCTGGTGGACGCGCGTGCCCACGTGCTGCCCGCGCGCGAAGCGCGACATGTGGCCGTAGAGCGTGCTGTAGTGGCCGAAATGCTTGACGACGACGGCGTTGCCGTAGCCACCTTTGCGGCCGCGGAAAACGATGCGGCCATCGGCGGTGACGTGGATCGGTGTGCCTTCCGGCGCTGCAAGGTCGACGCCGAGATGCGGACGCACGTAATGCAGAACCGGGTTCATGCGGTGCATGCTGAAGTGCGAGCTGACGCGTGTGTACTCGACCGGGCTGCGCAGGAACGCCTTGCGCACGTTGTGGCCGTCGGCGGTGTAATAGCCGGTATGGCCACCGGCGTCGGTGTAGCGGATCGCGGTGTAGACGCGGCCGTTGGCATGAAACTCGGCGGCGAGAATGGCGCCGTCGCCGGAGCCGTCGCGCGCGCTGTAGGTGCGTTGGTAAAGCACCGTAAAGCTGTCGCCCGGACGTACCTCGTTGGCAAAATCGATGTCCCAGGCGAACAGGTGGATGAGCTGCATCGTCATGTTGTCGGAGAGTCCCGCTTCGGTGGCGGCACCGAACAACGAACTTTTGATTACGCCGTGCGCCCAGGTAACGTTTTCGAGCACCGGCAGCTTGGTGCTGGTGGCGCTGAAGCCTTCTGCGGTGCGCGTTACCGTCAGCAGCGCGTTGTCAGGCAGGAGCAGGTCGAGCTTCGCGAGCGCGCCGTCGGTCGTGCGCGTAAATTGGAGGCGGTCGCCGGGATAGATGCGCCGCAGCGCGTCGGTGGCATCGCCGAGACCCATGATCGCGGCGAGGTCGCCGGCGCTGAAGCCTTCGTGCGCGAAGATCGCGGCAAGCGTATCGCCGCGTTTGACGGTGACGGCATTGGTGGATTCGTCAGACGGCAACGCTGCCGCGGCCGTGGCGAGGGCGGCTTTGGGCAGCGACAGCGGCAGGAACACCGCGCCATCGGCAAGCCGGTCGGTGAGGGTGCGGGTGGCGCCGGCGTCGCGCGTACCGACGGCGAGCAGTAGTATGGCCGCCGCCAGGACGCTGCCGGTAAGCCAATGAACCGGCCGTGTACGCCGGCCATAGGTCAGTCCATAGGCCAGCGCCGTCTTCCAGTGCGCCTGCAACCACTTCCAATCCGGCATTTCCCGCGTCCTTTGATGACACCTTCAAGCCGGTCCGTGGCTGCTTGCGCGCCCCTTTCCTCTTGTTATCAATCACTTGCCGGTGATCGAGGAATGGACGCCCTCCCTGCGCCGGCCGCGAGGCGGCCGGAAGAGGGCGTTTGTGGGCGCCCTCGGCCCCTGAAACCGCTACACTAGCGGCCTATGCGCGGACGGTCAATGTCCATCCGTCGGCTTTTGGCGCCGAATTACAATATGATAGCGCGCATTTTGAATATGTAATGGAGGATTGGATGAGCGCGAGCGACGAGGCGCTGGAAGAAATTTGCCGCGGCACCGAGGACGTGTTGCCGCTGGACGAGCTCAAGCGGCGCCTGGCCGGCGGCAAGCCGCTGCGCGTCAAGCTCGGCGCGGACCCGTCAGCTCCGGACATCCACCTCGGTCACACGGTCGTGCTCAACAAGCTGCGCCAGTTTCAGGCGCTCGGTCACGAGGCCATCTTTCTGATCGGTGATTTCACTGGCATGATCGGCGATCCATCCGGCAAAAACGCGACGCGCCCGCCGCTGTCCGCCGAAGAAATCGCCGAAAATGCCCGGACCTATCGCGAACAAATCTTCAAGATCCTCGACCCCGACAAGACGATCGTCGACTTCAATTCGCGCTGGATGGGCGCGATGAGTGCGGCCGACCTGGTGAAGCTCGCCTCCCATCACACGGTGGCACGGATGCTGGAGCGCGATGACTTCAACAAGCGTTATCGCGGTGGGCGGCCGATCGCGATCCACGAATTCCTCTACCCGCTGGTGCAGGGTTACGATTCGGTCGCGCTCAAGGCCGACGTCGAACTTGGCGGAACCGATCAGAAGTTCAACCTGCTGGTCGGGCGCCAGTTGCAGGAAGCCTACGGTCAGCCGCCGCAGGTGATCGTTACCGTGCCGATCCTGGAAGGCCTCGACGGCGTGCAGAAAATGTCGAAGTCGCTCGGCAACTACATCGGCATCAATGAGTCGGCCGACGAAATGTTCGGCAAGCTGATGTCGATTTCCGACGATCTGATGTGGCGCTATTTCGAATTGCTGAGTTTCCGGCCGGCCGCGGAAATTGCTGCGCTGCGCAAGCAGGTCGCCGAGGGTGCGAACCCGCGCGACGTGAAATTTCTGCTCGCGATCGAAATCGTCGACCGGTTCCACGGTGCCGGTAGCGGCGAGCAGGCGCGCACGACCTTCATCGCACGCTTTCAGCAGGGCGCGCTGCCGGAGGATATGCCCACGGTGGCGCTTGCAGCCGGCGCTGATGGACTGGGCATCGCGCAGGCGCTCAGGCAGGCGGGGCTCGCGGCGAGCGCTTCGGAAGCGACGCGGCTCATCAAGCAGGGCGCGGTGCGGCTGGACGGAGAGCGCGTCGAGGATCGCGATCGCAAATTGCAAGCGGGCGAGAGCTGCATGATCCAGGTCGGCAAGCGGCGTTTCGCGCGTATTGAAGTGGAAAGATCGGCTTCCTGAACCGGCCGCCGAAAAACTTTGCGCGCGGCCATTGACGTGCGAAATCCGGCCACTATAATAGCGCCTCCTTGACGGTCGAGATGCCGCCTTGCGGTGGCGACAGAATGGTTCCCGGCGCTTCGAAAATCCCTTGTGGGCGTTGACGCGGTAGGGCGTTCCTGTATAATTGATCGTCTGCCCGGAACGCAGCCGGGCCTGCTCTTTAACAGCTTGGATCAAGTAACTTGTGTGGGCGCTCGCGTCGTGGGTTTGTGTACGCAAACGACCATGAAAGAGTGCCTGAATTTATGAAACAGTAGTTTCTGATTTCGGGTTCGACTCTCGTTCTAGCTTTCGAGCTATAAACTGAAGAGTTTGATCCTGGCTCAGATTGAACGCTGGCGGCATGCCTAACACATGCAAGTCGAACGGTAACAGGCCCTTCGGGGTGCTGACGAGTGGCGGACGGGTGAGTAATGCATGGGAATCTGCCCAGTAGCGGGGGATAGCCCGGGGAAACCCGGATTAATACCGCATACGCCCTACGGGGGAAAGCGGGGGATCTTCGGACCTCGCACTATTGGATGAGCCCATGTCGGATTAGCTTGTTGGTGGGGTAACGGCCTACCAAGGCGACGATCCGTAGCTGGTCTGAGAGGACGATCAGCCACACCGGAACTGAGACACGGTCCGGACTCCTACGGGAGGCAGCAGTGGGGAATATTGGACAATGGGCGAAAGCCTGATCCAGCAATGCCGCGTGTGTGAAGAAGGCCTGCGGGTTGTAAAGCACTTTCAGTAGAGAAGAAAAGGGCGGGGTGAATAATCCCGTCTCTTGACGTTATCTACAGAAGAAGCACCGGCTAACTCCGTGCCAGCAGCCGCGGTAATACGGAGGGTGCGAGCGTTAATCGGAATTACTGGGCGTAAAGCGCACGTAGGTGGCAAGGTAAGTTGGATGTGAAAGCCCTGGGCTCAACCTGGGAATTGCATTCAAAACTGTCTCGCTAGAGTTCGGGAGAGGGAAGTGGAATTCCAGGTGTAGCGGTGAAATGCGTAGATATCTGGAGGAACACCAGTGGCGAAGGCGGCTTCCTGGCCTGAAACTGACACTGAGGTGCGAAAGCGTGGGGAGCAAACAGGA
>DASSOO010000300.1:0-2011 GCA_035700455.1 Gammaproteobacteria bacterium | reverse complement strand
CGTTTCGAGTTTTTCGGTGTTGATCACCGCCGAGTGCCTGACCAGCGGAATTGCGCCGCCGGTATAGCCGGTGCCGCCGCCGCGCGGAATGATCGTGAGGCCGAGCTCGATACAGGCGCTGACGCTCGCGGCGACCTCGTCTTCCGTGTCGGGATGGATGACGACGAACGGATATTCGACGCGCCAGTCGGTGGCATCGGTCACGTGCGACACTCGCGCCAGTCCGTCGAACTGGACGTTGTCGCGGCGTGTGACGCGTCCGACGCGCCTCAGGATTTTTTTGCGCAACGCGGCCGTGTCATCGAATTCCTGCTCGAAGCGGTCCACCGCGCCGTGTGCGGCCGTCAGCAGTTGCGTCACATGATCCTGCCGGTTCTGGCGCCGCGCCTCGATCTGCTCCAGCCGCTCGCGCATGGCCGCGATCAGCGACGCGCGCCGCTTCGGGTTGGCCAGCAGATCATCCTGCAGGTACGGATTGCGCGACACCACCCAGAGGTCGCCCAGCACTTCGTAGAGCATCTTCGCCGAACGGCCGGTGCGGCGTTCGTTGCGCAACTCGCTCAACACCTCCCACAGCGGCGCGCCGAGAAAGCGGATCACGATTTCACGATCGGAAAACGACGTGTAGTTGTACGGGATTTCGCGCAGGCGGGCGGTCATGGGCGGAGCGGGGGTATCGAGTGGGAAATTCTACTGCAATGCGGTGGGTGGTGCATGAATGGCCGGCCAAAGGGTTGCCCGGTAGCGGGGCGGGCTGTTAAAAGATTGAGGGATGATTTATTGAATGCCATGTATATTGATACGTATCACGTGTCGACGCTATAATCGATCATGATTAAATCGTTCCGGCACAAGGGGCTCGAGCGGTTCTACCGTACTGATGGCAAATCCAGCATTCAAGCGCATCATGTCCGGCGGCTGCGCAACATTCTCGGCCTGCTGGATATGGCGCGCGTGCCGAAAGATATGGATGCACCGGGCTATCGACTGCATCCCTTGACCGGCGACATGAAGGGTTTCTGGTCGGTATGGGTTGATCAGAACTGGCGGGTCGTCTTCGGATTCGACGGCGGCGACGTTATTCTGGTCGATTATTGCGACTATCATTGAATTGGAGGTCCTGTCATGACCATGAAGAAGCCGCCCCATCCCGGCGAAGTGCTGCGCGACGGCTGGCTGGAGCCGTTGCACATGACGGTTACGGAATTTGCGCGCCGCGTCGGACTCAGCCGCAAGTCTGCATCCGAATTGCTCAATGGCCGTTTCGGCGTCAGTATCGAGACGGCTCTGAGGTTGGAGCAGGCTACCGGCACGGGTGCTTATGTGTGGCTCGGTATGCAGACGGCATATGACCTGGCCCAGGCGCGGATGCACAAGCTCGACAAATCCATAAAAGTGGAAAAGCTTGCTGCTTGAGGCGTTATCGACGACTATCGCCTGTTTTAGTTTGTAGGTCGGCTTAGCCGCATGGCGTAAGCCGACCTGTAGTTGACGATGATGTACACGTAATTCTGCGCAACACTCTTCATATTATTCAGGAGGGAATTTTTGTGAGTTATGTAATCGACGCGCCGCAGGTGGCGGCGGTTCCGGTAGTTGGCAGCGAAGCCGCGTTTCCGGTGCGACGCATCTATTGTGTCGGACGCAACTACGCCGCTCACGCGCGCGAGATGGGGCATGACCCGGACCGCGAGCCGCCGTTTTTCTTCATGAAGCCGGCCGACGCGCTGGTACTCTCGGGCGCGACGGTGCCGTATCCGCCGGCCACCGAGGACCTGCAGCACGAGATCGAGCTGGTGGTGGCGCTGAAGAGCGGCGGAGCCGACATTGCGGCGGAACAGGCGCTGGAGTGCGTGTATGGCTACGGCGTGGGGCTGGACATGACGCGGCGCGACCTGCAGGGGCAGGCGAAGAAGATGGGGCGGCCGTGGGAGATGGGCAAGGGGTTCGACAACTCGGCGCCGATCACGGCGCTGCAGCCGGCGGCGCAGATCGGGCACCCGGACAGCGG
>DASSOO010000299.1:0-13319 GCA_035700455.1 Gammaproteobacteria bacterium | reverse complement strand
GGAACCGATCATCGACGACAACGGCGTGCGCAGATCGTGCGAAACCGATGACAGCAACGCCGAGCGCAACCGTTCGGTTTCTTCGGCGACCCGGGCACGTTCCAGATTCGATGTCAGCTGTGTTCGCGCGAGCGTCAGCGTGACCTGATTCGCCAGTGCCTCCAGCAGCAAAAGCTGCTCGCTGCGCGGCCGGATCGGCAGCTCGTCGAGCTTGACCCCGAGCACGCCGTAGCGGCTGTCCTCGAGCGCCAACGGCACGAAGCGCCAGCCGACGCCCGGCAGCGTTTCACTGAGATAGCCGCCGACGCGGCCGTGCTCGAACGCCCATGCCGCGGCCGTGCGCGACCTTGTATCGAGGGCGACGGCCCCCGGCGCCGAGGCAACCAGTGCCATGTCCCCCGCTTCGGCGCCCGCCGTCAACAGGCAGACGGGTACGCGTTCGAACTCTGCAATGGCCCCGACGGCCGCCTTGTGCACGGCGGCCGGATCGGACGCCTCCGCGAGCTGCTTGCTCAGAGCGAGCAGCGCCTGGCTCTGCTCATTGGTGGCACGCAGCGCCGCGACCTGGGTCCGGAGGCGGTTGGCAAGGTTGCTGCCGATGACCGCCACCGACAGAAACAACAATATCGCGATGAGCTCGCTCGGGTACATCACGATGCCGAAACCGAATATCGGTTCCATGAAAAAGAAGTTGAATGCCAGCGAACTCAGCACCGCGGCGGTCAAGGCCGGCGCCAGCGAACTGCGTGCCGCAACAATCAGCACGCCGGTCAGCAATACCAGCGACAGATTCGCCAGCGCCAGCGGCAATGTGAGTGCAAGTACCGCGGAGATCGCAACCGAAATCGCCACGACAAAAAGTGCGTAGGCGTAACCGCGCCAGCGCGGCCGGCGCAGTACACTCAGCCACGTACTTCGGTGACGTTGCCAGCGTTTGCGCAACGGCTCCGGTGCGTCAGGGGCGGCACCGATCACCGTAACCTCGAATTCCTCGTTGTGCCGCAGCAGCCGCTGCGTAAGGGCCTGCCGAAAGAACCCGGCGAGCGGCCGCTGGCGCGTGCGGCCGATGATTATGCTCGTCGCATTGTGGTCGCGGGCGTAGGCGACGATTTCGGCATCGATTTCGCGTCCGCGCAGAACGACAATGTTGCCGCCCAGCCGCTCGGCGAGCTGGAAAGCCCGCTCCAGTCGCTCGCGTACCTGCGCTTCGGGAGTTTGGCCGGTATCGACGTGGACGACGGTCCATGGCGCGCGGCGTTGATCGGCGAGCCGCTTGCCGGCACGCACGACTCGTTCCAAATTGCGCGCGCCGTCGATCGCCACCACCACCCGCTCCCGTGCCGGCCACGAACCGCCGTCGTCCTGATGTTGGTTCGCCCGCCGCAATTCGGCATCGGCCCAGTTCGCGGCGGCGACAAACGCCATCTCGCGCAGCGCGGTGAGACTTGCCCGGCTGAAAAAGCTGCTTTGTACTGCCCGCATCTGTTCGGGTACGTGCACCCTGCCGTGCCTGAAGCGTTCAACAAGTTCCTGCGGCGTCAGGTCGATGACGACAACGTCGCGCGCGTTCTCCAGCAACTTGTCCGGAACGGTTTCGTTCATGCGCACGCCGCTGATACGCGCGACAACATCATGGAGGCTCTCAAGGTGCTGGATGTTGAGGGTCGTCCAGACCTCGATCCCACGCTCGAGCAGTTCCTCGACATCCTGATAGCGGCGCGGGTGACGGAGCCCCGGTACGTTACGGTGAGCGAGTTCGTCGACGAGTACGATTTCGGGCTGCCGTGCGATCACCGCGTCGAGATCCAGTTCCTCGTAGATCTGCTCCAGATAGTGAATCCGCGTCATCGGCATTCGCTCGATGCCTTCGCACAGCCGCCCGATCTCTGCCTGGCCGTGGTTTTCTACCACGCCGATCACCACTTCGCGGTTCTCGCGCCGGGCTTCCCGGGCAGCGAGCAACATCGCGTAGGTCTTGCCTACACCCGGCGCTGCGCCCAGAAAGACCTTCAGCCCGCCGCGCTGCCCGCGGCTCGAAACAGGCAACGCCTCCCGCTCCGCTCTACGCGCGCCATGTGAACGCTTCGTCGGTTGCGCGTTGGAAGGCCGCATAAACACCCGGCTCAATTCGGAACCTGATTAAAGAAGGGCGCGAATCGTCGGCAGATGACGGAGGTGTACATCATGGTGGCATTCCGTCGCTGTTCATTGCCAGATGATACCCCCGAACGAAGTCGCGTAACGCGGGACAAACGGAGATCAAAAATGGGTGCCACATGTTCGATTGACGGAAAAAACGACAAGAAGCGTCAGGCCGACGCTCAGCAGGCTTGCAGGTTCGCGTATCCCAACACCAGCCATTTCGTGCCCGCGCGCTCGAAGTTGACTTCGACACGCGCCTGCGCGCCACTGCCCTCGCAGTTGAGCACGACGCCTTCGCCGAAGGTCGGGTGGCGCACGCGCTGGCCGAGATTGAGGCCACCCGCCGCGGGCTCGCGAAGACCAGCACCGCGATACAGCGGCCGCGCGACCTGCACCGTCGGCCGCACTTCGTCCACCTCGCCCACAGGCAACTCGCGAAGAAACCGCGACGGCATGGCGTAGGTGGCGTTGCCATGCAGGCGGCGCTGCTCGGCATAGCATAAATATAGAGTCTGCTTGGCGCGCGTCATGCCGACGTAAGCGAGCCGCCGCTCCTCCTCGATGCCTTCGGGATCGTCCGCCGAACGCTGGTGCGGAAACAGGCCCTCCTCCATACCGGCGATGAACACCAGCGGAAATTCCAGGCCCTTGGCCGAGTGCAGCGTCATCAGTTGCACCGAATCCTCGCCGGCGCCGGCCTGGCCCTCGCCGGCCTCCAGCGCCGCCTGCGTCAGAAAAGCCGTCAGCGGCGGCAACTCCAGCTCCGGCTCGGCGATAAACTGGCGCGCGGCACTCACCAGTTCTTCCAGGTTTTCGACGCGCGCCTCGCCGCGCTCGCCTTTTTCCTGCCGGTAATAATCGAGCAGTCCGCTCGCTTCGATGACGTGCTCGACCTGCTCGTGCAGTTCGAGCCCGGCAGTGTCGGCCGCCAGCTTGTCGATCAGCGCGATGAAGCCCCGCAGTGCGTTCGCCGCGCGGGCGGCGAGTGCGTCACCCTCGATGATCTGCCCGGCACTTGTCCACAACGAGGCGCCGGCTGCACGTGCGCCGTCGCGCAGCACCTCGAGCGTGCGCGCACCGATGCCGCGCGGCGGCTGGTTCACAACCCGTTCGAAGGCCGCATCGTCATGAGGGTTTTCGATCAGGCGCAGGAACGCGAGCGCGTCCTTGATCTCGGCGCGCTCGAAAAAGCGCACGCCGCCGTAGACGCGATACGGCACACCCGCGGTCATCAACGCCTCTTCGAATACGCGTGACTGGGCGTTGGAACGGTACAGTACCGCTGCCTCGCTGCGCGCGCCGCCGTCGTGGATCCAGCGCTGGATGCGCTCGACGACGAAAGCGGCCTCGTCCTGCTCGTTGAAGGCCGCATAGACATGCACCGCTTCGCCGTCGCTGCCGGCGGTCCAGAGGTTCTTGCCAAGACGATCGCGATTGTGCGCGATCAGCGCATTCGCAGCCTTGAGGATGTGCCCGGTCGAGCGGTAGTTCTGTTCGAGCCGCACCGTCGTGAGCGCCGGAAAATCCTTTTGCAACCGGTGCAGGTTCTCGATCTTCGCGCCGCGCCAGCCGTAAATCGACTGATCGTCGTCGCCGACGATAAACGGCTGACCGGTGCTGCCGGCGAGCAGGCGTACCCAGGCATATTGAATGGCATTCGTATCCTGGAACTCGTCGACGAGGATATGGCGAAAGCGCTCCCGGTAATGCGCGAGGACATCGGCGTTGTCGCGCCACAGCTCGTGCGCACGCAGGAGCAGTTCCGCAAAATCGACCATGCCACCGCGTTCGCAAGCTTCCTCGTACGCACGATAGACGCGGATGATGTGGCGCTGATACGGGTCGTCGCCGCCTTCCAGATGCGCGGCGCGCAGACCCTCGTCCTTGCGCGCGTTGATGTACCACTGCATCTGCTTCGCCGGCCAGCGTGCTTCGTCGAGGTCGAGTTGCTTGAGCACGCGCTTGATCACGCGCAACTGATCTTCGGAGTCGATAATCTGGAAATTCTGCGGCAGCTTTGCTTCGCGCCAGTGCAACCTGAGCAGCCGGTGCGCGATACCGTGAAACGTGCCAACCCACAGGCTCGCCGCCGGCATGCCGAGCAGCGCCTCGATGCGCGAGCGCATCTCGCCGGCCGCCTTGTTGGTAAAAGTCACCGCCAGAATGCCGTACGGCGACACGCCCTCCGCACGAATCAGCCAGGCGATGCGGTGCACCAGAACGCGCGTCTTGCCGCTGCCGGCGCCGGCCAGCACGAGCACCGGCCCCGGCGGGGCGGTAACGGCTTCACGTTGGGCGGGATTGAGCGGTTCGAGAATCGGCGTCACGTCCATCCGGCGATTTTAACAGGGATAGCCACGCCGACAGACTTGGCGGAAACCGGCGCCCGGTACAGAATGGAGTTTAAAAGGATGCGGGCGCACCGATGAACGCCACCAATCAACTGGATTTTTTCAACAACTGGGCCGGCCAGCTCACACTGCTGGTGCAGATAGTCATCGCGATGCTGCTCGGCGCGGTGCTCGGCCTGGAACGCGAACTTGCGAACAAACCGGCGGGCTTTCGTACGCTCGTGTTGATCGCCGGTGCCTGCGCGCTGCTGGTCGGGCTCGCGCGCGTGATGACCGCGGACTTCGGCAATATTTTTCCGCCGTCGCTTGCCCGCGCCGACCCGGTTCGCGTCATCCAGTCAATCGTCACCGCCGTCGGCTTTCTCGGCGCCGGCACGATCTTCCGCCGCAAGAGCGATGATATGGTCGAGGGTCTTACGACCGCCGCGACGGTACTCCTGGCAGCGGCGATCGGTATCGCCTGCGCGCTCAACCAGTTCATCGTTGCGGGTGGTATCACGCTTATCGCGCTCGTCGTGCTGCGCGTAATGTCGCGGGTGGAACTGCGGCGGCGGGCTTGAACGCCGGCGCCGCGACCGAACCGGACCTGCTGTCGGTTTGCATTCCCGCTTTGAATGAAGCCGAAAGCCTGCCGCGGCTGATTTCTCAGTTGCGCTCGCAGCGCGACGTGCAACTCGAAATCATCATCGCCGACGGCGGTTCGAATGGCCGCCCCGTCGCGACACTACCGGCCGGGGTAAAAATCATTACTGCGCCACGCGGGCGCGCCTTGCAGATGAACGCGGCCGCACGTACGGCGGGCGGGAAGCGGCTGCTGTTCCTGCACGCCGACTCGACGCTCGACGACCCGCACCTGCTCGGCGGCGCTCTCGCCGCGCTCGCGACCGCGCAACAGGCTGCAGGAAATGAACGCGTCGCCGGACATTTTCGGCTCAGGTTTCGCCGCACTTCGGGTCCCGCGCTGCTGTACTGCTACATGGAGGCAAAGACCGCGCTTAACCGGCCCGGCACGATCAACGGCGATCAGGGTCTGCTGATCGAGCGCACATGGTTCGAAGCGCTGGGCGGCTTCGACGAACGCGTGCCGCTCGCCGAAGACCAGGACATCGCCGACCGCATCCGCGCCGATGGTCAATGGATCACGCTGCCGGGCACACTCGAAACCTCGGCGCGCCGTTTCGAGACGCTGGGCTCAGTACGCGTCTTCGTCTTCATGGCGATCATCATGGCAATGCGCCACACCGGCCGCGACAGGTTCCTGGCCGCCGTGCCGGCGCTCTATCAAACGCGTCTGCGTAACGGCCGTCTCAACATGCAGGCGATATTCGCCGCATTCCGTGACATGCAGCGAGCGCGCCCCCTGCGCGAGCGGTTGCGTTTGCATTACCGCGTCGGCCGCTACGTCCGCAGCAATGCTTGGCAATCGTTCTTTTTCTGCGATGTCGCGCTCGGGCTGAAGCGACACCCGCTGCTTGCATTCCATGACCGTGCGCTCGCACCGCTGCTGCGCAATCCGCTCGTCGACGCGGTATCGGGTGCGCTGACGTACCTCTGGGTACTCGTTATTCTTCGCATGTGGTTTATTTGGCGGGACCGGAAGCAATGACGGGAAGTCTGTTTCCGCACGCGTATGTTTTCAACCCGGATTGAGGTGAGAACGCCGCGATGGATTCGCTGATCACTGCCGCCGCGCGTGCGCTCGCGGTGGGCGATCCCCTTGGCGCGTTGAAACGGGTCGCGCTGCGCGACGATGCGCCTGCGCTCGCGCTTCGCGGTATTGCGATGGCGCAGCTAGGCGATTTTGCGCGGGCAAAGACGCTCCTGCGGACGGCGGCGCGTGCCTTCGGCGCCAGGGAAGCCGTGGCGCGCGCGCGTTGCGTCGTTGCTGAAGCCGAAATAGCGCTTGTGTCGCGCGACCTCGGCTGGCCCGCAAATGCGCTCGACGCGGCGCGGGCGACGCTCGAGGCGCACGGCGATCTGGTGAACGCCGCGCATGCGCGTTATCTCGCAATCCGGCGCCTGCTCCTGATCGGGCGCCTCGACGACGCCGAGCGTGCGCTGGCTGAGCTTGACCCGGCGCCGTTCCCGCCGGCATCGCGAGCTGCCCACGAGCTGGTGGTTGCGGGAATCGCGATGCGGCGCCTGCGGACGAAGACGGCGCGCGCCGCACTCGCCCGTGCCGGCCGCGCGGCCCGCCACGCGGGCATTCCCTCGCTGACGGCGCAAGTCGAAAACGCATCGCTTGTCCTGAACAAGCCCGCGGCACGCCTTATCGCGCGCGGCGAAGAACGTCTCCTTCTGCTCGACGAGGTCGAGATGCTGATAGCGTCGAATGGTGCGCTGGTCATCGACGCGTGCCGTCACGTGGTGCGCGACGCGTGCACGGTACTCTCGCTCGAACGGCGTCCGGTATTGTTCGCGCTCGCACGCGCGCTCGGCGAAGCGTGGCCCGGAGACGTGCCGAGAGACACGCTCGTTGCGCGGGCGTTTCGGGCGCGGCGCGCCGATGAATCGTATCGCGCCCGGCTGCGCGTCGAAGCCGGACGGCTGCGTGCGGCGCTCCGGGCGCTGGCCGGCGTAAGCGCGACAGAACAGGGATTCGTGCTGGTGCCGCATCGCGCCCGCGAGGTCGTGGTACTCGCGCCGCCCGTCGAAGAAAAGCATGCGGCGGTGCTCGCACTGCTCGCCGATGGCGAGGCGTGGTCGAGTTCGGCCTTGGCGCTGGCGCTCGACGTCAGCCAGCGGGCCGTGCAGCGCGCACTCGACAACCTCGCGGCGGAAGACAAGGTGCAGTCGTTTGGCCGCGGGCGGGCACGTCGCTGGATAATGCCCCCAGTGCCGGGATTCCCGGCGACATTGTTACTCCCCGCGCCGCTGCCGGTGAGTTAGCATGCAGGCATGAAGTTACCGGCAGAAATCATCTGCGAACATGGCCCGTTCCCGGGCGTCGAACAGGTTCACGGAGTCACCTACGACGGCCGGCGCGTCTGGATCGCAACCGGAGACAAGCTGACGGCCGTCGACCCGGCGAACGGGACGACCCTGCACTCGCTGGAGGTCGCCGCGCACGCCGGAACCGCTTTCGACGGTCAGCACCTGTTTCAGATCGCGGAAGATTGCATCCAGAAGATCGACCCCGAAACCGGCGAGGTGCTCGCCACCATCCCGGCGCCGGGCGGCGGGCGCGACTCCGGGCTGGCGTGGGCCGAAGGCACGCTGTGGGTCGGGCAATACCGCGACCGGAAGATTCATCAGGTCGATCCGGCAACCGGCGCGATTCTTCGCACCATCGAGTCCAACCGCTTCGTCACCGGCGTCACCTGGGTTGACGAGGAACTCTGGCACGGCACCTGGGAAGGTGACAAAAGCGAACTGAGACGAATCGATCCTCAAACGGGAGATGTCGTCGACAGGCTCGAAATGCCGCCCGGAGTGAGCGTGTCGGGAATCGAATCCGATGGTGGCGACCGGTTCTTCTGCGGGGGCGGGAGCAGCGGGAAAGTCAGAACCGTCCGCCGGTCCCGACGAGGTTCCACGGCCGGCGGCGGCTCAAAAGTTACGCGGCGCTGAGGGCAGATTCGCGCGAGCGGCAACAGGCGCCTCTCGCGTCCCGGGGCCTCTATCTTTAATACATATTTCCAGCCACGTAATCGCGCAACTCGCGAATCGTGCCGCGCTGCTCTTCAATGATGCTCTTCACCACGTCGCCGATGCTGATGATCCCGATCAACTGCTGCCGCTCCAGCACCGGCAGATGCCGGATGCGCCGGTTGGTCATCAGCGCCATGCAGTCTTCGATGCCGGTTTCGGGATCAACCGTGTAGACTTCAGCCGTCATCAGGTCGCGCACGGCCGTTTCGCGCGACGACTTGCCCTTGAGGATGACCTTGCGCGCGTAATCGCGCTCGGAAAAGATGCCGATGACGCGACCGCTACCGACAACCGGCACCGCGCCGACATTTTTGTCGGCCATCAGTTGCAGTGCCGCGTACGCCGTCGCTTCCGGCGCCACCGTCCAGACCTTGCTATCCTTGCCATCGAGCAGATGCTTTACTGTCACCACCGCCGTACCCTCCGTTGTATGCTGTTGCGCGCCCGCCGCGCCGGGGCGCGGCATGGACGTCTGCCTTGATACTAGACCCAGATCCGCGTCCTCGCCATCCGGGGCAATACGGCTGCCAAACCGGCCGCGTATGATCGTCGAAAGCTTTAATTTCTCGGCCAATTCCCGCGCTCGCGTGCTGATTCTCGGCTCGATGCCCGGCGTCGAGTCACTGCGCCGCCAGCAGTATTACGCGCATCCGCGCAACGCGTTCTGGGACATCATGAACGAGCTGTTCGGCGCCGGCCGGGAACTCGCCTACGTGCGCCGGCTGGCGCGGCTGCGCGCACGCGGCATCGCGTTGTGGGACGTCGCGCAGCAGTGCTTCCGGCCCGGCAGCCTCGACGCGCGCATTCAAACCGCTTCGGTCGTCGCCAACGATTTTCCGGCATTGTTCGCGCGCTGTCCGCACATTCATTCGGTATTCTTCAACGGCAGGACCGCCGAAAATCTCTATCACCGGCTGGTGTGGCCGCAGCTCACGCAGCCGCAGCAGATGCTCGATTACACGGCGCTGCCGTCGACGAGCCCTGCGAATGCGTCGCTGAACAAGGCGCAAAAACTGGCGCAATGGCGTGCGGTAACCAGGGGCCTTTGACCGCTTCCTTTTAAAAGAACGGATTTCTCTTGCTTAAAGCTGACAGAAATCCCGGCCGGCGCCGACTGCTCACGCTCCTCGGCGCGGAATCGCGTTGCTGGTGTACCATCCAAGGCGCGATAGGTTCTAAGGAACCTGGACCGCCGAGGCGGAGTCCATTTAAAAGCCGGCGCCGAGGAGGCGCCGCTTGTATAAAGGAGAGCCTGATGAAGTACCGCCCGCTGCTGTCGCTGGCACCGGCGATTATTTTTTGCGCCGGACTTGGCACCGCCCACGCGGCCGAGCCGGCAGTCAGCGAATTCCCGCCCGACCCGTTTCCGTCGACCTACCGGCCGCTGCCGTCGCAGCCGACGCTGATCGAGCACGCAACCATCTACACAGGTACCGGTGCGCGCATCGACGACGGTGCCGTGCTGCTGCGCGACGGCAAAGTCGCGGCGATCGGCAAACGCGTCGCCGCGCCGAAAGATGCCGTGGTTATCGACGCGCGCGGCAAGTTTGTGACACCGGGCCTGATCGACGTGCACTCGCACCTCGGCGTCTATCCGTCGCCGGCGGTCGATGCCACCGCGAACGGCAACGAAATGACCAACCCGAACACGGCGCAGGTACGTTCCGAAAACTCGGTGTGGCCTGAAGATCCGGGCTTCAACACCGCGCGCGCCGGCGGCGTGACGACGCTCGCGATCCTGCCGGGCTCCGGCAACCTGATCGGCGGTCGCACCGTGGTGCTGAAGAACGTGCCGGCAACGACCGTGCAGGCAATGAAGTTTCCGGGCGCGCCGTACGGCCTCAAGATGGCCTGCGGCGAAAACCCGATGCGCGTTTACGGCAACCGCGGCCAGTTTCCGTCGACGCTGATGGGCGATGTCGCCGGCTACCGGCAGGCGTTTGCCGATGCGCAAGCCTACGACCGCGCGTGGAAGGCGTGGGAGGCGAAGGTGAAGGCAAAGGGTCGCGCCGCGGCCGGTGCGCCGCCGGCACGCGATCTCAAGCTCGAAACGCTCGCCGAGGTGCTGGACGGGCGCATTAACGTGCAGATGCACTGCTACCGTTCCGACGAAATGAAAACCATGCTCGACGTGTCGAAGGAATTCGGCTTCAAGATCGCCGCGTTCCACCACGCGGTCGAGGCCTACAAGATTCCGAAGCTGCTCGCGAAGAGCGGTACCTGCGCGGCAATGTGGGCCGACTGGTGGGGCTTCAAGATGGAAGCCTGGGACGGCATTCGCGCCAATATCGCGATGGTCGACGCCGCCGGTGCCTGCGCGATGATCCATTCCGACGACGAAAACGGCATCCAGCGCCTGAACCAGGAAGTCGCCAAGGCCTGGGCGGCCGGGCGCCGTGCCGGAATCGATGTCAGCAAGGCGCACGCGGTCATGTGGATGACGCTCAATCCGGCGAAGGATCTCGGCCTCGCCGACCAGATCGGCTCGCTGGAAAAGGGGAAGAACGCCGATGTCGTGATCTGGAGCGGCGATCCGTTCAGCGTCTACACGCGCGCGGACAAGGTCTTCGTCGACGGCGCCGTCGTTTACGACCGGCAGAATCAGAAGCGGCAGGCCGTTTCGGATTTCAAGCTGGGGAGCTTTATTAAAGGGAGTGCGCTGTGAAACGCATCATTATTCTGATTGCCGCGCTCGCGGCAGCCATGAGTGCCGGCGCGCAGACGATCGCGATCACCGGCGGCACCGTGTTCACCCTCGGACCGGCCGGCAAGGTCGAGCACGGCACCGTATTGATCGAAAACGGCAAGATCGCCGCCGTCGGCGCCAACGTGCGCATCCCCGGCGATGCCGAGCGTATCGACGCTACCGGCAAGATTGTGACGCCCGGCATCTTCGATCCGGAAAGCCAATTCGGCGTAGTCGAGGTTTCGGCGGTGCGCGAGACGCGCGATGCCGCAATCAAGGACATGCCGTTCAGCGCGGCGTTCGATGTCGCGGCCGCGATCAACCCGCGCTCGGTGCTGATCCCGGTCAACCGCATCGCCGGCGTCACGCGCGCTATGGTCGCGCCGGTGTCGACTGGCAAGGGCCACATCATCGCCGGACGCGGCGCAATCATCGACCTCGGCTCTACCGAGAACTTCATCCATCGCGACCCCGCGGCGATGTTTGCGACGCTCGGCGAAAGCGGCGCCGACCTGGCCGGCGGCTCGCGCGCGGCGGCACTGCTGAAACTGCGTGAAGTCCTGCAGGACGCGAAGGACTACGCCGACAACGAAGATGCCTGGGCGGAAAACCGGCGCCGCGGCTACGCGGTCTCGCGGCTCGATCTGGAAGCCTTGCAGCCTGTCATCCAGGGCAAGGAGCCACTGGTGGTCGAAGTGAATCGCGCGAGCGACATCGAAGCGGCGCTCAGGCTCGCACAGGAGTTTCGCCTCAAGCTGATCGTTGCCGGCGGTGCCGAAGCCTGGATGGTCGCCGACAAGCTCGCGGCGGCACATGTGCCGGTGCTGCTCAACCCGCTCGAGGACCTGCCGGCGCATTTCGAGACGCTCGGCGCGACGCTCGAAAATGCCGCACGGCTGCAGAAGGCCGGCGTGCTGATCGCGTTTGCGACCGGCGATACACACAATGCGCGCAACGTAACGCAGGCAGCCGGGAACGCGGTGGCGTACGGGCTGCCGTGGCTTGCGGCCCTTAAAGCAATCACGCTGAACCCGGCGAAAATCTACGGCATGGACGACATGCTCGGCTCGCTCGAGCCAGGCAAAGCCGCCGACGTGGTGATCTGGAGCGGCGATCCGCTCGAACTGACCACGGCAGCGGAGCATGTGTTCATCGCCGGCCGGAAGATTCCGATGGTGAGCCGCCAGACGCTGTTGCGCGACCGCTACCTCCACGAGCTGCGCGACAAGGGCGCGCTGCCGGCCGAGTACGTACATCCGGTGCGGAGATAAGCTGCGGATTGCCCGCCCCTTGCCAATGGCAGGCGAGGGGCGGACCTCTCCCCAAGCGCCTCGCTGCCTGCGGTATCATGACGCGGATGATTTCACGGTCGATACTCATTGCCACTGTCGCGGCGCTGTTGCTCGCTGCCTGCGCGGCGCCGCGTCCGCACGCGCCGCGCGAATTGCCGGCAACGCCGGAGGCGATTCGCGCCGCGGTAACGGCAACCACCGCCGCGCTGCCGCACTACCACCAGATTACCGGCCGCTGGCAGAACGAGCAGACGACCTCGACCTATCACGCCTATTTCTCCGGGCCGCATCTCGAATACGAGACGGAAAGCGCCGGCGACGGCGACAAAAGCTACGCGGTCAACAAGTATTACTACGTCGATGGCGTGCTGTACTACTTTCACGGCCAGGGCAGCGTCGGCAGCGGCGACAGTTTCAACCCGCAGCCGGCGGAAATTGACGTGCAGATCGCCTTCGACGCCGCCGGCCGCGTGACGCGTTCGGTCAAAACCCTGAACGGCCGCAGTGCGGCGCTCGAAAAGGGTGAGGCCGCGGCAATCCTCGAACATGCCGGCGAGCTGCGCCGCGACGCGACGGCGACGCTGGCGAATCAAGCGGGGTAACGCACGCGTTTTGAAGCGCAAGTATCGCAAGGTCCTGCGATGGATCGCCCTCGCCGTTCTCGCCGTTTTTCTTGTTACCTGGCTGCCGGTGCTCGCGTTGCGCTGGCTTAATCCGCCGACGACGGCGTTCATGCTCGAAACTGCGGCACGCGACGATGCCCGAATCGTCCATCGCTGGGTACCGTACCGCCGAATCGCGCCGGCGATGCGGCTCGCGGTCGTCGCGAGCGAGGACCAGACATTCCCCGCCAATCACGGCTTCGACATCACCGCGATCCGCAAGGCTATAAAGCACAATGCGCAAGGCGATACGCTGCACGGCGCGAGCACCATCACGCAGCAGGTCGCCAAGAACCTGTTCCTGTGGCCGGCGCGGAGCTGGCTGCGCAAGGGCATCGGTGCGTATTTCACGGTGCTGATCGATCTCACCTGGTCCAAACGGCGCGTGCTCGAGGTCTACCTCAACATCGCCCAGTTCGGGCCGCGCGTGTTCGGCGTCGAAGCAGCGGCGAGGCAGTATTTCGGCATCCATGCCGGCGCACTCGGTACTGCGCAGGCCGCGCTGCTCGCTGCGACGCTGCCGGACCCGTACCAA
>DASSOO010000298.1:0-6005 GCA_035700455.1 Gammaproteobacteria bacterium | reverse complement strand
GGTGCGCTCCAGCGCGGTCGACGTGATCGTGGTCGACTCGGTGGCGGCGCTCACGCCCAAGGCCGAGATCGAGGGCGAGATGGGCGATTCGCACGTCGGCCTGCAAGCGCGGCTGATGTCGCAGGCGCTGCGCAAGCTCACCGCAAACATCAAGCGTTCGAATACGCTGGTGATCTTCATCAACCAGATTCGCATGAAGATCGGCGTGATGTTCGGTAATCCCGAAACCACGACCGGCGGCAACGCGCTCAAGTTCTATTCGTCGGTGCGCCTCGACATCCGCCGCATCGGTGCGATCAAGAAGGGCGACGAAGTCATCGGCAACCAGACGCGCGTCAAGGTCGTCAAGAACAAGGTTGCGCCGCCGTTCAAGGTCGCCGAGTTCGAGATTCTCTACGGCGAAGGCATTTCGCGCCAGGGCGAAGTCATCGACCTCGGCGTCGCCCACAACCTCGTCGAAAAGGCCGGTGCCTGGTACAGCTATCACGGCGACCGCATCGGCCAGGGCAAGGACAACGCGCGCCAGTTCCTGATCGAGCATCCGGAGACGCAGGCGGAAATCGAAGCGGCGATTCGCGCCAAGGTGCTGCCGGCGAAGTCCGACGCCAACGATGACGTCCCGGCCGAAGCCGAAGCCTGAAGCCTACGACGCGGCCGTTGCCCTGCTCGCGCGCCGCGAGCACTCGCGAGCGGAGTTGCAACGCAAGCTGACGCAGCGCGAACACGCGGCGGACGACATCGAAGCGGCGCTGGATGCGCTGGAACGTGAACGGCTGTTAAGCGACGCGCGTTTTGCCGAGCAATTCGTGCGCGGGCGCATCGAGCGCGGCAGCGGTCCGCACAAGATTCGCGCCGAATTGCGCGAACGCGGCGTAGCCGACGACGTCGTCGCCGACGCACTGGCCGGGCACGCGCAGGCGTGGCGCGAGCGCGTACACGAAGTGCGCCGCAAGCGCTTCGGCGACGCGGTACCGGCTGACTATCGCGAGCGCGCCCGCCAGATGCGCTTTCTGCAAACGAGGGGGTTCGACGCCGAGCAGATTCGCGCGGCGATGAAAGACGAAGAGTAGTGCCTGGGACTGAAGAAGAAGTGCCTAGGACTGAGTGCCTAGGACTGAGTCAAGAGAAGATCGCCGTTTTTCAGGCGCTTAACGTAGTCATCTGCATGAAACGGATTGAAAGACCAAGAGAAGAGTCTGCATTTCTTTACTTAGTCCTAGGCACTCAGTCCTAGGCACTTTTTTTATGCTCACAAACCAAATCCGCCAACGCTTTTTAGAGTTTTTCGCCGCGCACGGCCACAAGGTCGTGCCATCGAGCCCGCTCGTGCCGATGAACGACCCGACGCTGTTGTTCACCAACGCCGGCATGGTGCAGTTCAAGGATGTGTTTCTCGGCCGCGACACGCGCGGTTACACGCGTGCCGCAACCGCGCAGCGCTGCGTGCGCGCCGGCGGCAAGCACAACGACCTCGAAAACGTCGGCTATACCGCGCGTCACCACACGTTCTTCGAGATGCTCGGTAACTTCAGTTTCGGCGATTACTTCAAGGCTGACGCGATCCGTTTCGCCTGGAAGCTGCTCACTGAGGAATTCAAGCTGCCGCCCGAGAAGCTGTGGGTGACGGTGTACGTCGACGACGACGAGGCGGCGTCGATCTGGCTTGATGAAATTCACGTCGACCCGAAGCGGTTCGTGCGCATCGGCGACAAGCCGGGCGGGCGCCGGTTCGAGAGCGACAACTTCTGGTCGATGGGCGATACCGGCCCATGCGGGCCGTGCAGCGAAATCTTTTACGACCATGGCCCGGACATTTCCGGCGGACCGCCGGGCAGCGACGAGGCCGAAGGCGACCGCTTCGTCGAAATCTGGAACCTCGTGTTCATGCAGTTCGACCGCGACGCGGACGGCAACATGGCGCCGCTGCCGAAGCCCTGCGTCGATACCGGCATGGGCATCGAGCGCATCGCCGCGGTCCTGCAGGGCGTGCACGGCAACTACGACATCGACCTGTTCCGCAACCTGATCGCGGCGGCAGCAAAAGTGCTCGGCGTCGAAGCCGATACCGACAACAGCTCGCTGCGCGTGATCGCCGACCACATCCGCGCCTGCGCGTTCCTGATCGTCGATGGCGTGCTGCCGGCCAACGAAGGCCGCGGCTATGTGCTGCGCCGTATCATTCGCCGCGCGGTGCGCCACGGGCACAAGCTCGGAGTCGACGAGCCGTTTCTGTACAAGCTTGTCGCCGCCGTCGAAAAGGAAATGGGCGCGGCATATCCGGAACTCAAACGCGGTCGCGAACAGGCGGAGAAAGTCTTATTTGAAGAAGAACAGCAATTCGCCAAGACACTGACGGCAGGAATGGCAATTCTCAATAATTACCTCTCGCGAGAGGTACTTTTCGCTGCGGTCCTGAAGAGGGGATATCCAGAAGATAGCGTCGAACCTTATTTCGATGGGAAACTCGCGTTAGATGCTGCTATTACAACTGAAAACGAAAGGGTTGCTGTTGAGGTTACAGAGGGTCTTCCGACTAGAGATAGGTTAAAGGGATTGATTTCGCAGTTAAAGGAGCGAAATTTCGATCGCCTTTTTTTGGCTGTTGTTTATAAAGAAACCGAAAGCGATTTTCTGACGCGAGTATCCAAATTGACCGGTGGCTTGGGGTTTCCTATTGACTCGATGGCAGTGCTTTATAGCGATTTGGCAGTTCCCGGAGAAGTTGTCTTTAAGTTGTATGACACCTATGGGTTTCCGGTCGATTTGACGGCAGATGTTGCACGAGAGTCTGGATTTAGCATAGATGTCACCGGTTTCGAACGCGAGATGGAGAAGCAGCGCGAGCGCGCGCGGGCGGCGAGCAAGTTCGCCGGCGATTACGTGCGTCTCGACATCGGCGCCGAAACCGCGTTTACCGGCTACGAATCGCTCGAAGGCGAGGGCAAGGTTGTCGCCTTGTTTCGCGGCGAAGACGCGGTGGAGACGCTTGAAGCCGGCGACAAGGGTGTGGTCGTGCTCGACGCCACGCCGTTCTACGCCGAGTCCGGCGGTCAGGTGGGCGACCGCGGACGCCTGTATGCCGGCACCACGGAGTTCCGCGTCGACGACACGCAAAAGCACGGGCATGCGCACGCGCACATCGGCCAGGTGACGCACGGGGCGATCGCGCTCGGCCAGAACATTCATGCCGAAGTCGACGGCGCGACGCGCCAGGCGACGGTGCTGAATCACTCGGCTACGCATCTTTTGCATGCCGCGCTGCGCAGAATCCTCGGCGAACACGTCGTGCAGAAAGGTTCGCTGGTCGCGCCCGACCGGCTGCGCTTCGACTTCTCGCATTCGCAGGCGCTTACCGCGGAACAACTGCGCGCGGTCGAGACGCTGGTCAATACCGAAATCCGTCGCAACGTCGCCGCCGAAACCAAGGTGATGACTTACGACGAGGCGATCGGTTCCGGCGCGATCGCGCTGTTCGGAGAGAAATACGGCGACAAGGTGCGCGTGCTGAGGCTCGGCGAGTTTTCGACGGAACTGTGCGGCGGTACGCACGTCGCGCGCAGCGGCGATATCGGCCTGTTTAAAATTATCGCCGAAACCGGCATCGCTGCCGGCATCCGCCGCATCGAGGCGCTGACCGGTGAGCGCGCAGTTGCATGGGTCGAGGAGTCCGAAGCGGCGCTCGAGGCGGTCGCCGACGTGCTCAAGGCATCGCGCGACGATGTCACTGCGCGCGCCGTCGCGCTGGAAGAACGCGCAAAGCGACTGGAGCGCGAAGTGCGCGATTTGCAGGCGAAGCTCGCCAACCGCGAAGGCGGCGACCTGGCGTCGCGCGCGCTCGATATCGACGGTCTCAAGGTGCTCGCGGCGCGGCTCGACGGTGCCGATGCACGCGTGCTGCGCGAAGCGGTCGATCAGCTCAAGAACAAGCTCGGCTCCGCGGCCGTGGTGCTTGCCGCGGTCGATGACGGCAAGGTGCGGCTGGTAGCCGGAGTCACCAAGGATCGCACCAAGGCGATTCCCGCCGGCGAACTCGTCAACGCGGTTGCCGAGCAGGTCGGCGGGCGTGGCGGCGGCCGTCCCGACATGGCGCAGGCCGGCGGCACCGCACCCGAAGCGCTCGATGCCGCGCTCGAATCCGTGCCCGACTGGGTGCGGCGCAGGCTGGCCGGTTAGTTGTCGTTGCTGGTTCACAAATACGGCGGCACGTCGCTTGGCAGCGTCGAGTTGATCCGCCGCTGCGCCGAGCGCGTGGCCGCGGACCATCGCGAGGGCCATCAAGTCGTTGTCGTGGTCTCGGCGATGGGCGGCGAAACCGACCGGCTGCTGGGCCTCGCACAGCAGATCGCGTCGCAGCCGCCGCTGCGCGAGCTCGACGCGCTGCTCGCGTCGGGCGAGCAGGTCAGCATCGGCCTGATGGCGATCGCGCTCGGCGAACTCGGCATTGTCGCGCGCTCCTACACCGGCGGCCAGGTGCCGATCGTCACCGATGCGGTGCATGGCAAGGCGCGCATCCAGCACGTCGAAATCGCTGAGCTCGCCGCCGACCTCGAGGCAGGCATGGTGCCGGTGATTGCCGGCTTCCAGGGCATAGACGAAACCGGCGCGATCACTACGCTCGGCCGCGGCGGCTCGGATACGACGGCGGTCGCAGTCGCCGCGGCGCTGGGCGCCGACGAATGCCGCATCTATACGGACGTCGACGGCGTTTACACGACCGACCCGCGGGTCGAGCCCGATGCGCGCCTGTTGCCGCGGATTACGATTGAAGAAATGCTCGAAATGTCGAGCCTGGGTTCCAAGGTGCTGCAAATCCGCGCGGTCGAGTTCGCGGGCAAATATCGCGTGCCGCTGCGCGTGCTGCCGAGCCATCGCGACGGCGATGGCACGCTTATCGGCGGGGGCGGCTACGAAGACCGGGCGATAGAGGCGCCGCTGGTGTCCGGCATCGCGTTCGCACGCGACGAAGCGGAAATCAGCATTGTCGGGCTGGCGGATCAGCCCGACGCAGCGGCGCGGCTGCTTGGGCCGATTGCCGACGCGCACATCGAAGTTGACATGATCGTGCAGAATCGCGCGCGCGATGGCCGCATCGATTTTACGTTTACTGTCCGGCGTGCCGAATATCCCAAGGCGCGTGCCATTCTGGAAACGGTGCTGGCGCCCGGCGAGGCTGAAATACAAGGGGATTCCAGCGTCGCCAAGCTCTCTCTTGTCGGTATAGGCATTCGTTCCCACGCCGGTATTGCAACCCGCATGATCGCCGCTTTGTCGCGCGACGATGTGGCGGTAAAATTAATCGCCACCTCAGAAATCAAGATATCGGCGCTGGTTGAAGAACGGAATCTGGAACGCGGTGTCCGTACACTCCATAAAACCTTCCGTTTAGACCAGAAACCGTCCATGGGTCTGGACATTCGGGAGGAATTCGAGGAACCTAGGCCCGCTGGCAGCGGCCTTATCGGTTGATCGGTACGTGACTTGGGGCAAACCGAAGGCTCTGCCGGAGCGGTGCAACAAAAGCACGAACGGACCGCCGGTCGAGTAATGGAAACCGGATTCTCGATCGAAAGGATGACCGGTATTTTGCAAGTGCAATGACTGCCTTCGGGCGGTCCGAATCAGGACGAGGACATTAAGATGTTAATCCTTACGAGGCGTATCGGCGAGACGGTGATGATCGGCGATGAAGTGTCGATTACCGTGCTCGGCGTCAAGGGAAATCAGGTGCGACTGGGTGTCAATGCGCCGCGGGAGGTTGCGGTGCATCGCGAGGAAATCTACAGCCGCATCAAGAATGAGCAGCAGGGCACGCAAGCCGAAGCCAACGATTCCTTCTGATCCCGGATTTGTTTTCGATTACTGCGTTGAATCCTCCCCCGCGGTCTTTACCGCGGGGGAGCGGCCCAGTATTATTCGCCGATAGCGCGAGCACGCCTCGCGTCGTCGTGTTTTGAGTTCCGGAGAGGTGGCTGAGTGGGTGAGGCGGAAATAGTCGAAGCGAAGCT
>DASSOO010000297.1:0-12776 GCA_035700455.1 Gammaproteobacteria bacterium | reverse complement strand
CAGAGGTGTTGTCTCGCTGGCGGGGTTGAGGCTCGTGTCGTAAGTGCAGACGAGCGTCCCGTCGTTCGCGGGCATGGCCGGGCAGGTCCAGTTCGTACCGGTGGCGTAGTTGAATCCCACATTACCGGGGAACTTCAGCGTCGCAGTCAAACCCCTGGTGACGTTCAGCTCGGCGTCGATAGTCGCGTTGCCGGTCAAGGTGGATTCGGGCTCGGTGTTGCTGATGCTGCCGGTGAGTATCAGACCGCCGCCCGGTTTGACGACGTCCGCCGGGGCAACCGCCAGCGTGGCTTTGAGATCGAGCGAGATTTCGCGCATATAGCGTTGGGCAAAGACGCCATAACCACTGCCATCCGCGCCTGAGTAATCCGCCCATGCAACGGCAAAATCGCCGGCTGCATCCATTGCCGCGGCAGGCTGTGCCTGATTACCGGCCGTCTGCGTCGTATTAACCTGTATTTCGTCGCCCAGCGGCGCGCCATCCGCCGTGTAGCGCTGCATGAATACACCGTAGCCGTCGCCATCCGCACCGCTTGTATCCTCCCACGCAATGGCGAAGTCGCCGACCGCGTCCATCGCTATGGCAGGTATCTGCTGGTTCCCGATCGTCTGAGACTTGTTCACCAGCACTTCGCCCCCCAGAGGCGTGCCGTCCGCCCGGTAGCGCTGCATGAAAATGCCGTAGCTATCGCCATCCGCACCACTTATGTCCGTCCACGCCACGACGAAATCTCCGCCGGCGTCCATCCCGACGACGGGTCTTGCCTGGCCTCCGGCAGTCTGCGCGGCATTAACCAGCACCTCGCCCTCCAGAGGCGTGCCGTCGGCGCTGTAACGCTGCGCAAAGACGCCCGCGCCGTCGCCGTCCGCGCCACTCACGTCGGCCCACACGATCACAAAGTCGCCGGCGGCATCCATTGCTATCTTTGGAAGAATCTGGGGACCAGCCGTATGCGTGGTATTGACCAGCATGGGACCGCCCAGCGGCGCACCATCCGCGCGGTAGCGCCGCATGAAAACATCGTTGTCGGCGATTCCGGCGGCCTTCCATGCCACCACGAAATCGCCAGCCGCGTCCATTGCCACGGCAGGCACCCCCTGAGCACCTGCGGTCTGAGCCTGGTTCACGAGAACGTCGTTCCCCAGTGGTACACCGTCCGCACGGTAGCGCCGCATAAAAACGCCATTGTTGTCGCCATCCGCACCGCTTCCGTCCGTCCAGGCCACGACGAAATCGCCGCTGGCATCCATCGCTACAGCCGGTAAAAACTGGTGGCCGGACGTTTGCGTATTCACCAGAACTTCATGCCCCAGCAGCGTGCCGTCCGCCCGGTAGCGCTGCATGAAGATACCGCTGCCGTCGCCGTCTCTGCCTCCGTCGTCCTCCCACACGACAACGAAATCGCCGGCTGCGTCCATCGCCATTGCCGAGGAATCCTGACGGCCGACCGTGCCTGTATTCACAAGGAACGCGCCGCCCAGCGCCGGGTCGGGCATTGGCGATGCGGCATGCGCAACCGGCAGACTTCCAGCGAGCGCAAGCCCGACGGCGATAGCGACGGAATTTGGTTTAGCCACGGGCGGCCGCGGTGCGCAATACGATTTCATGAAATCACCTGCAGAAAAGCGGTCGGCCAACCTCGACCGGCGAACTTGTGGCCAATCATTTCGAAAACCGGTTCAGTTCCTGCGCCGGCGCCAGCCGGCAACGCCGATCAGGGCCAGGCCGAGGAGGCCGAATGCGCCACCGCCACCGCTGCTGCCGCTGCTGCCGCTGCCACCGCTGCCACCGTCCCCGCCGGACGACGTTCCCGGCTGCGAGGGCGGTGGCGAGGAACCGTCGGTATCGTCGTCGGATGTCGACCCCTGCGTGGCTTTCACGGTGATACTGACGGTGGCGGCATTGGAGTCGAGCTTGCCGTCGTTGGCCTTGAACGTGAAGCTGTCGGCACCGCTGTAGCCAGCGGCCGGCGTGTAGGTATAGCTGCCGTCGGCGTCGATCTTCACGCTGCCGTGGGCCGGAGCGCCGGCTTCGCCGAACGTCAGCGAGTCGCCGTCGGCATCGGTCGCCTTGAGCGTGCCGCTGCCGGTGGCGCCTTCGTTCAGGGTCAAGCTGGCGTTCGTCGCGACCGGCGCGTTGTCGGTTACGATGCTGGCGCTGGCGGTATTGTTGTCCGTTTCGGCATCGGGCTGGCCGCCGAAGACGGCGCTGCCGAAAGCCAGGTCGACGCCGGCGCTGTCCGGCGCGGTCAGGTTCACGACCAGGTTCTCGGTGGTACTTGCCGCCCCGAGGCTGGCACTGTAGGTGCAGGTCAGCGTGTTGCCGGCCGGCGCGGCCGGGCAGCTCCAGTTGGTGCCGCTGGCTTTGTCGAAGGTGATGCCATCGGGGAAGGTCAGCGTGGCAGTGAGACCGCTCGCCGCGGTCAGCGCCGCGTTGATGGCGGCATTGCCGGTGAGGGCGGAGGCGGTTTCGAGGTTGGCGATGCCGGCCGTCAGCGTCAGGTCGCCACTTGGTTCGACCGCGTCGGCCGGCGCTACTGCCAATGTGCTTTTAAGGTCGAGCGACGTCTCGCGCGCGTAGCGCTGCCCGAAGATGCCGTAGCCGTCGCCGTCTTCGCCGGAGTGATCCTCCCACGCAACCACAAAATCGCCGGCCGCGTCGGTGGCTATGGCGGGAGAGATCTGATCGCCGGACGTGTGCGTATTGACCTGAAACTCGCTGCCGAGTGGCGTGCCGTCCGCATGGTAACGCTGCGCAAAGATCCCGTCGCCAGCGGCGTCCGCTCCGGAGTAATCCGTCCACGCCACGACGAAATTTCCGGCGGCATCCATGGCCACGGCGGGGTTTTCCTGATCGCCCGTGGTCGTAGTGTTGACAATAAACTCGCTGCCGGCGGGCGCGCCGTTCGCCTGGAAGCGCTGTGCGGCGATGCCAAGGTCCCCGGTGCCGGCGTCTTCGTACTTTGTTTGCCAGGCCACGATGAAGTCACCGTCGGCATCCATCGCGACGGTCGGCGCCGACTGTATCAAGGTCGTAAAGCTATTGACCTGGAATTCGGTGCCGACGGCGACGCCGCCGGCTTCGAAAGGCCGGGCGAAGATGCCAAAATAGCTGCCGTCCACATTAGTTTGATAATCTACCCACGCCACCACAAAGTCGCCGTCGGCATCCATCGCCACGGCAGGCGTCTGTTGATCGGCAATCGTTTGCGTGTTGACTTGCAGTTCGCCGCTCAACGGCGTGCCGTCGGCTTTGTAGCGCCGCGCAAAAACGCCATTGCCATCGCCGTCCTGACCATAGCTGCTCCACGCGATAACAAAATCACCTACCGCGTCCATGGCAACGGCCGGCTCATTTTGTTTGCCGGAGGTGGTGAGATTGACATGAAATTCCGTGCCGGCGGGTGTACCGTCCGCCTGGTAGCGCTGCGCAAAGACGCCGAAGTCGCTGGGCGCGTCGTAGCTCGACCAGACCACGACAAAGTCGCCTGCCGCGTCCATAGCGACAACAGGCTGCTGGACCTGGCTGCTGGCCGCTCTGAACGTGTCGGTGTTGACTTTGAATTCGCTGCCGACTGCGTTGCCGTTGCGATCGTAACGCTGGGCGAAAATGCCGTAGTCACTGCTGCCGGCCGCGCCATCGCTGGCCCACACCACGACCGCGTCTCCCGTCGCATCCATGGCGACGGCGGGCACTTGCTGCGGCAGGGATGTGTGTGTGTTGACCTGGAATTCGCCGCCGAGGGCGGCTCCCGGCGCCGGCGCGGCGGCCTGTGCGAGCGGCATGCCCGCCGCCAGCGCGAGACCGACGGCAATGGCAACCGGGGTGCGCTTCGCTTCGGAACGGAGGGGTAGCACGGTAGGCGCGACCGTCGGACGATTCGATTTCATGAAATCTCCTGTTTGGAACGGAACCCGAAGGCGAGGCCGATCAGCGACAGGCCTAGCCAGGCGAAGGCACCGCCGCCGCCGGTATCGCCACTGGCCGCCTTGACGGTGATGGCGATCCTGGCGGTGTTGGAGTCGAGCGTGCCGTCGCTGGCCTTGAACGTGAAGCTGTCGGTGCCGCTGAAGCCGGCCTTCGGCGTAAAGGCGTAGGCGCCGGTGGTCTGATCGAAAATAATCTTGCCGCTCGCCGGCGCGGCGACGAGGCTGTAGCTCAATTGGTCGCCGTCGGCGTCGTCGGCGTGCAGTTGGCCTGTGGCGGTGGTGTTTTCGGTAGCGCTCAGGCTGCCGTTGACGGCCTCCGGCGCGTTATCGGTGATGAGGCTGGCGCTGGCGCTGTTGTTGTCGGCGGCGACGTCGGGCTGGTCGCCGAAGACGACGTTGCTGAAGCTGAGCTTAGTGCCGACGGTGGCCGGCGCGGTCACGCTGACCGTCAAGCTTTCCGTTTCGCGCGCGGCCGCCAGGCGGGCGTTGTAGGTACAGCTGAGTTTGTTGCCTGTCGGCGCGGCCGGGCAGGTCCAGTTCGTGCCGGTGGCGTTGGTAAAACTGACGTTGCCGGGCAGTGTCAAGTTGGCGGTCAGCCCGTTGGCACTCGTCAGCGCCGCGTCAATAGTGGCGTTGCCCGTAAGTGTTGCCGGGGTCTCCGTGTTGCTGATGCCGGCGGTGAAAGTCAGGCCGCCGCCCGGTTTGACGCCATTCGCCGGAGCGACGGCCAGCGTGCTTTCGAGATCGAGCGAGGACTCGCGGGCGTAGCGCCGGGCAAAGATGTCCCCGTATTTTTCGGTGCCGTATTGGCCCCACCACGCCGCTACGACATCACCGGCCGCGTCCATCGCCACCGCGGGGGAGTGCTGATCCTCAGACGTGTGCGAGTTGGCGTGGAACTCGCTGCCTTCGGGCTCGCCGTCGGCCTTATAGCGCTGGGCAAAAACGCCGGCTCCATCACCGTCGATGCCGCTGTAATCGCTCCAGGCGACGATAAATTCGCCGCCGGCGTCCATGGCCACGACAGGAGCCCTCTGATCGCCCGATGTGTGCGTGTTGACCCGGAACTCGCTGCCGCCGCGTGTGCCGTCCGCTTTGTAGCGCTGCATGAAAATGCCATGGCCTCCGCCGTCCTCGCCGCCGTAATCCTCCCACGCAACCGCGAAATCGCCGGCTGCGTCCATCGCCACGGCAGGTCCCTGCTGATTGCCGGACGTGTAGGTGTTGACCTGCAATTCGCTGCCGGCGGGCGTGCCGTCGGCTTTGTAGCGCCGCATGAAAATACCGCCGCCATCGCCGTCTTCGCCGCCGTCATCCTCCCACGCAACCACGAAACTGCCTGCCGCGTCCATCGCCACGGCAGGCGCCTCCTGAGTGCCGGACGTATACGTATTCACCTGGAATTCGCTGCCGGCGGGCGTACCGTCCGCCCGATAGCGCTGCACAAAAATGTCGATATCGCCCCCGGCGCCGTAATTCTGCCACGCGATTACGAAATCGCCGGCTGCGTCCATCGCCACGGCAGGAAAGCCCTGGAAGTTGGTCGCGGGCGCGGAAACCTGAAGTTCCGTGCCATCGGGTGTGCCGTCGGCATGGTAGCGCCGGGCAAGAGTTTCCACGGTAATGGGGCTGACGCTCGTATTGAGATCCGTCCACGCAACCACGAAATCGCCGCCCGCATCCATCGCCACGGAAGGGGAAATCACGCCCCCCGTGCTCGTGTTGATCTGGAACTCACTGCCTTCCGGAGTGCCGTCCGCCTGGTAGCGCTGCGCGGAAATGCCGCTGCTATCTACCCACACGACCACAAAATCGCCGGCCGCATCGATCGCCACGGCGGCATCCGATTGGTCGCCGGATGTGTAGCTATTGACCTGGAACTCGGCTCCCAGCGCCGCGCCCGGTAGCGGCGCTTGGGCGTAAGCGGCCGGTAAGCTGCTGACGAGTGCCAGACCGACCGCGATGGCGATCGGCGTGCGGACACAGGCGGAAGGAGGCACATACGATGCGCGTAGCGGAGAACTTCTGCTCATGACCGCCCCCCCGAAACGAGCGTTTGTGCCGGCTCATACACGACTGCGATTCCGGCAGCCAGACAAGAATTACTGTAGCGGATGGATGTAAACGGCAGGTTACGGGCACATGACGTTTTGTAACGAATTGTCACGAAACGTAAATGAGCGGGAGGGAGCGAGCCCTGAGGCCGGCGTTGCCGGCGGGAGCCGTGCCGGTAAAGAGTCAGCAGCTTCTAAACCGAAGCGACGTTAGTCCTTAGAGCTGCCTTGAGTTTGTCTACCGCAGCGCTCCAGTCACCGCGCCGCGGCTGTCGGAACAGCCGCATGGTCGGATACCACGGCGTGTCTCTGCGTTCGAGCAGCCAGCGCCAGTCCGGTGCAAACGGCAACAGTGTCCAGACCGGCCGGCCCAATGCACCGGCCAAGTGGGCATGCGCGCTGTCGACGGTGATGGTCAGGTCCATTTCATTGAGCACTGCCGCAGCTTCCGCGAATGGCAGCGACAGCGCATTGACAGGAACGCCGGCGGCGTCGATATCCTTTTGCGTGCGCTCGCCCGGTGATAACGCGTACCAGCCGATGCCGGGCACGTCGAACAGCGGAGCCAATTCTGACAAGGGGCAAGACCGGTTGCGGTCGTTCTTATGCGCTGGATTGCCGTACCAGCTCAGTGCGATCTTTAAATGGTCGTCGCCTGCGAGCCGCGCTCGCGCCGCCGCGACGAAACGCTCCGGTACGGTCAGATACGGCATGGCCGGCGTACAGTTTTCGAGCGTTACGTCCAGCAGCGTCGGCAGGCTCAGCAGGGCGACATACTGATCGAAAGCGTATGGGATTTCGCCGCTGTCACGACGTTCGAAAATTTCGTCAACGCCATCGAGGTCTTCCAGCAACGGTGCAAGACCCTGCTGCACTTCGAGCAGCACGCGCCCGCCCCGTGCCTTGACCTCGGGCAGGAACCGCACGAATTGCAGCATGTCGCCGATACCCTGCTCAGCGTATACCAGCAGCGTCTCGTTTTCGAACCGCTCGCCGCGCCAACGCGGCTGGCGAAACGGACGGCGCGGTTGGCGCATGTCGCCGCGCAACCCCCACTCATATTCGGCAAAGCCGCTCTTTAAATCGCCTGTGAGCAACAGGTACAGCGACAGGTTGAAGTGAATGGCCGCATCGTCGGGCGCAAGCTCTACCGCACGCCGGTAGCACTCGCCGGCGTAGTCGATATCGCCGAGTGCGAGCGCGCTGTTGCCGAGCGAAGACCAGGCTCCGCCGCTATTCGGATCGAGATGAACGGCAGCTCGCACGAAGGCGGCGCTCGCATCTTCCTCGCGGCCGGCGTCGCGCAGCGCATTGCCGTAGTTGACGTGCAGGTCGGCGTTGTTTTGGTCCAACGCAAGCGCTTTCTCGTAACTGGCAAGCGCCTCAACGGTGCGGCCGTCTTCGGCCAGCACTACGCCGAGATTGGACAACGCTTCGACAAAGTCAGGTCTGATTGAGAGCGCGCGGCGCAGGCATCGCTCGGCGCTGGCCAGGTCCTTGAGTTCGCGGCGGGTATTACCGAGGTTGTTCCAGCTTTTATAGTCGCCGGGCGCAAACTGTACCGCCCTTTCGAAGTGCGCGGCAGCCTCGGCAAACCGTTTTTGCCGCTTGTACAGGTTTGCGAGGTTGGCGTATGCCTGCTGCATCGTCGGCGCGAGGCGGATCGCCAGTTTCAGCGGTTGTTCGGCTTCGTCCAGCCGATCCGCGTTCATCAACGCAAGCCCGAGGTTCTGCTGGATAGCCGCGCTGCCCGGCGCGAGCTTGGCTGCAAGCGTCAGCGAGGTGACCGCCTCGGCAGTGCGCTTGATCTGACCGCAGGCGACACCGTGCAGGTTCAGCGCTTGCGGGTGATCTGGCGCGACATCGAGTAATTTCGCATAGGCTTTCACAGCGCCTTCGACATTGCCCGATTGATGCATGCCGACGGCGCGGCGCATCAGCTCGTCGATGTCTTTCGCCATCAGTCTTTGATCTCGTTTTCCGGGCGCAGCCAGTAATATGCGCCGGGCACGGAAATCGCATCGTTGATATCAGGTTGTTCCAGGTTGAGGATGGCCGGGCGTTGCTGACCCGTCAGTACGCGCACGTCGAAGATTTCGGTGCAGCCTGAGATTATTTCCAGGAAACCGACCTGCTTGCCGCTGATCAGGTCCACTATGGCGATGCCGCACAACAGCTTGTCGTAAACCTCCTGCACCGGCATGCCGCCGAACACGCGCTCCTCGCGAATCTGGCACAAACCGACAATTGCATACTGGCCGGCAAAACTCAGGCCGCGGAGATAGCCTTGCAGCCGGCACACGATGTCGCGACTACCCGAGTCGGGGTTGATACACAACAATTCGCCCGCACCGGAATTAAGCACGTACAGCCGCCCCGCATGCCAGCGCGGCGAATGCGGCATCGCCAGGCCGTCGGCGACGATGTCGCCGCTCGGTACATGCAGGACGATGCCGCCGGAAACTTTGTTATCCCGCCAGCCGCCGGCGGTATTCGTTCGGCCCAGCGCAGTTACGAACGCCGGCTCGCCGTCGCGCATCGCCAGGCCGTTCAGGTGGCAGCGGTCCTCCGGTGCGAGATCGTCGACAAACGGCGGGCGCCAGACAGGTTCAAAGGTGTGCGTGTCGCTGGGATGGCAGAGCACGCTGAAGCGGGTATTGACGAACCAGATGCCGTCTTTGCCGAAGGCGCAGTCGTGAACACTGATGTCCGGATAGTGGTAGCTCGCGCGCGGCAGGTACAGCGCGTCGTAACGGCCCGGCTCGCGGAAGTTGTTGGCAAGCACCTTGCTGTTGCCGAACACCATCAAGTCGTTGCGCGTCGCGAGCAGCAGCCGGTCGGCATCGGCGTCAAGGCCCATGACCTTCGGGAACCGGCGCAGGAATACCGACACCTGTTTGCCGGTCCACGAAAACAGCGCCAGCACGCCCGCCTGGTAGGTAGTAAAAGCAAGTGCGCCGCCGGAGCGATTCACCAGCCAGTCGATAAAGCCTTGATCCGGGCGGGCTTCGAACGGAATGCCCTGTGACGGCATCGGCAACTGACCCGGCGCCGATGCCGGTGCATTGTTGTAGCTGTAGTCCATCGTTGCGTTTTCCGGTGCGCCCTGGCGGCACGGCGCAACAGGATACCGCAAAGGCAACGCGCACTGCCTGCCTGCAGGCCTTCGGAGCGAAGTCAGGTTCGCGTTAAAGCAGGTCCCCGACCGAATCGACGGCGATGAAGCCGTTTACCGTTCGCGGCGGCGCCTGGCTGTCGGGACGGCGGATCGCGCGCAGGTGACCGATGCCGGCCGCGCGGGCGGCATTTAATACCGCAAGACTGTCGTCTATCAGCAGCGTTGTTGCCGGAGTGAAAGCTTCAACCGCGGCAAGCCTGGACCAGAAATCGGCATGCTCCTTCGGCACGCCGAATCGGTGCGAAGAAATCAGCGCATCGAAATGTCCGCCGATCGAAGTGCGTTCGAGCTTGATCGCGAGCGCGGTCTGATGCGCATTGGTCAGCAATACTCGGCGTACGCCTGTGGCCGCGAGGCGGCCGAGAAACGCCGGTGTGTCCGGCAGCATGCGGATTTCGTGGCTGCACTCGCGCTTGAGCGCGGCGACGTCGAAGCCAAGCTCACGCGTCCAGAAATCGAGGCAGTACCAGTTGAGGCAGTTTTGTTCGCGTGCGAAGATCGGCGCGAGCAGCGCCGCCGCTGCCTCATTATCGATCCCATTGAGGTCGGCGTAGCGGGCCGGCACGTATTTTTGCCAGAATACGTTATCGAAATTGAGATCGAGAAGCGTGCCGTCCATGTCGACGAACACGGTTTCGATCTCGTTCCAGTCGAGCGCGGTCGGTCGGGTAGTCATCCGCGCGCATCATAAAACAAAGGACTCTTGATGTCAGATCACGAACTGCTGGAACCGCTGGCACAAATTGCCGCGGACGCCGGCGCTGCCATTCTCGAAATCTATGACACTGATTTTGCAGTCGAACTGAAAGACGACCGCTCGCCGCTGACTGCGGCCGACAAGGCCGCGCACCGCATCATCGTCGCGGCACTCAAGCGCATGACGCCGGACATGCCGGTGCTGTCGGAAGAGTCGGCCGAGATTCCCGCGGCGGAGCGCGCACGCTGGTCGCGCTACTGGCTCGTGGACCCGCTCGACGGGACCAAGGAATTCATCAAGCGTAACGGCGAGTTCACCGTCAATATCGCACTGATCGAAGACGGCCGTCCCGTGGCGGGCGTTGTGCACGCACCGGTCAAGCAGACGACGTGGCTGGGCGTCGCCGGTGTCGGCGCGTCACGCAAGACCCCGGCCGGCACGCAGCCCATTACCACCCGCAAACCGCCCGCGGACCCGGTGCGTGTCGTCTGCAGTCGTTCCCACCGCGATGCGCAAACCGATGCGTTCATCGCAACGCTCGGTCCGCACGAGACCGTCGCCATCGGCAGTTCCCTCAAATTCTGCCTGGTCGCCGAAGGCTCAGCGGACGTCTATCCGCGCTTCGGCCCCACCTCGCACTGGGATACAGCGGCGGCCCACGCGGTCGTTGCGGCCGCCGGCGGGGCGGTTGTCAATTTCGACGGCGAGCCCCTGACCTACGTGGCGGGCGATTCACTGTTGAATCCGCCGTTTCTGGTATACGGGGATGGGAGCCGGGACTGGCTCTCCGAAGATCGGGGTTCGGGGCTCGGGGTTCGGGATTCGGGATAGAAGGGATGCCGGTTCGCAGCTTTCGCTTCGATCTGGTTCGCCTCTTGCAAGAGCCGCAGCGCTGCGAGACCGCTTGACAGGTAATTCTTCACCCGAATCCCGGCCCCCGTTTTATTGCGCCAACATCGCCTCTTTCAAGTCGCTGTCGGCAGGATCCTTGCCGAGCCAGACAAGCAGGACGGCGCGCTGGAACTCCGCACCGGGAATTACGCCCTTGATCTTGCCGTCGATCGTGACGCGAGTGCCGATCTCGGGCAGGTAGTCGATCAGAATTTCGGTGCCCTGGTGGGTGTCGCCGAAGTAGCTCGTAAAGGTCTTGATTCGATCCGCGACCGCCGCGTATTCCTGCTTCGACAGATTGTTACGGAAGTCGTCGTTGAATGCGTCGACCATCTGCGAACGGCTCGCGGCATACTCCATGCGCATCAGGATCCGCGTGGGTCCCTGTGCGGCAAGTACCGCGCCCGCCGTATGCAACGGCGTCGGCAGATACAGCGCGCCGACGTAGACGTGCACGAAGAACTTGGTGCGCAGCCCGGCACCATTGAGCACCAGTTGGTGGCCGCCGACGTTGGCGGTGTCCGGCACCTGTATTTTATCGACGGTTGCGGCCGCCGCACCGGCGCACATCATGAACGCCAGCATCATCCCCAGAATCTTTCTCATCGTCGCTCTCCTATCGAAGCCATCAGGTGTGCGCACCCATCATCTCGTCCTTGAGTCCGCCGTCGACCGGCTTGCTGCCAAGCCAGACACCAATGATCGCATGCCCGAAAGCCTCGCCGTGGATCGTCCCGCGATTGTCGCCGTTGATCGTCAGGCTGGTGCCTTTGCCGGGCACGTACCCGATCATCAGCTTGTCATCCTTTTTGAGGTCGGTAAAGAACGCCGCGAACCGGTTCCATTGGCCCATCAGACCCTGGTCGTCGTGTATGCGCTGGACGGTGTCCTTGAAGCTGTCTTCCATCGGTTTGAGGAAGTCCTGCTTTTTCATGTCGGCCAGCATGGTGATCGCGATTGCCTTCGGTTCTTCGGACGCAACCGCCACTGCGACTGTGTGCGTCGGCTGCGCCAGGTAAAGGGCCGCGACGTATTTATCGAAAAGCCACCACGCCTTATGGATACCGGCGCCGTTCAGCGCAAGCCCGGCGCCGTCGTAGGTGATATTGCCCGGCAACATCACGTTCGCAAGCGTCACCGATGTGCGCTGCGGCGCCTGGTTCATCGGCGACGGCGGTTGTTGTCCAGCCTGGCCGGCGTTGGTTGCCGGTTGCGGCATGCCGCTGGCGGGCTGCGGGACATTGGCGGTCGCCGGTGACGGCGCGGTATGAGGTACCGGCGCGACCTGCGGCGGTTGCGCGGTCGCGGTCTTCGGCGTCTCGTTATGGGTGGTCGGGGTGGGCGGTAAGCCGGCGGTTGCGGCCAGGCTCACGGTCAGCCCAGCGGCAATGAGAGCGGCGCAGAGTTTCCGATCCATGGCAATCTCCTGAAAAACATCCTTGTTTTTATCGCCTTCTGCCGGCTTTCAGCCGGCGCAAACAATAGGTTAACTCAAAACCCGCGGCGCTGCTGCACTTATCGGCCATGACTTTCGTGGTCCGGACCGTAATAGGCACAGCCGGAGGTACAGGTTTCGGCAACCACGATTTTTTTAAGTCCGGGCAGCTCCGGCGCCAGCCGCTCCCAGATCCACTTGGCGAGGTTCTCACTGGTAGGATTTTCCAGCCCTTCGATCTCGTTCAGGTACGTGTGATCAAGCACCCGAAACAGCGGCTCGAAGGCGTTTTTGAGGTCGGCAAAATCCAGGACCCAACCGAGTTTCGGGTCAATCTCGCCGGACAGGTGCACCTCGATGCGGAAGGAATGACCGTGCAGCCGCGCGCACTTGTGCGCCGGCGGCACGTTCGGCAACCGATGGGCCGCCTCGATTTGAAAGACCTTGAAAATATCCACGTCGAGAACAGGATTCTGTAGCAGGCGCTTAGCTTAACGCGAATGACCGCTTCGCGGTATCATGATTTGTTGCGGCGACTTCCGGTAGTGGCAATGCTTCAGAATCAGCAGGAGCTGGCGGAAAAACTGGCCC
>DASSOO010000296.1:0-3402 GCA_035700455.1 Gammaproteobacteria bacterium | reverse complement strand
TCGTCGAGCAGGCGATCAACTTCGAAGTTGAGCGCCAGATCGAGTTGATAGAAGGCGGCGGTACGGTCGTACAGGAAACGCGCCTGTACGACCCCGTCAAGCGCGAAACGCGTTCGATGCGCACCAAGGAAGAAGCGAACGATTACCGCTACTTCCCGGACCCGGACCTGCTGCCGCTGGTGATCGAACCCGCGTTCATCGAAGAAGTGCGCGCGGATCTGCCGGAACTGCCGGACGCGAAGAAAGGGCGTTTCGAATCGCAGTACGAATTATCCGCCTACGACGCCGGCGTCCTGACCGCGTCGCGCGAACTGGCGGATTATTACGAGGCGGTCGTTGCCGGACTCGCCGCGGAACCGAAGCTCGCCGCGAACTGGGTCATGGGCGAACTGTCCGCCGCGCTCAACCGCGACGGTATCGAGATCGGTTCGAGCCCCGTAGGTGCCGAAGCGCTCGCGCGGCTGCTCGTACGCATCACCGACAACACGATTTCCGGCAAGATCGCCAAGGAAGTATTCGAGGCGATGTGGGCGGGCGAGGGCAGCGCCGACGAGATCATCGACAAGCGCGGTCTGAAGCAAATCACGGATACCGGCGAACTTGATGGCATCATCGAAGAGGTTATTGCCGCGAATCCGAACCAGCTCGAGCAGTACCGTGCCGGCAAAGACAAGCTGTTCGGCTTCTTCGTCGGCCAGGTGATGAAGGCCACGCAGGGCAAGGCGAATCCGCAGCAGGTCAATACGCTGCTGAAGCAGAAGCTGGGTTAGCGCTTCGTCCATTGCGCGCAAAGGTGCCCGCTGCGGCAGATCGCGGCCCGGCGATCAGGGCATGCTTTTCTTTCTCAGCGCCACGAATCGGCCGTGGAATTCGGCCGCAACCGTACCGGCTTCCACGATCTGCGCCGCAAGATCGATCGGCGCCTTCCCGCGCCGTTCGAGCGTTTTCCGGAACCTGTCGTAATCGGCGGATGGCGGCAGCAGGCAGCGCGCAACGAGTTCGCCGGTGACCGCGTGACGATAGTCCATGCGGCTTTCGCGTACCACCAGGTGCGCACCGGGCTGATCTTCGAGCAACAGCCATAGTAATCCCCAGGCCGACAACGTCGCGAGGCCGTGCAGGCTGCCGCCGAAAGCAGAATTCTGGTGATTGCGATTTGGCGCGAGCGGCGCGGTGAGCATCAGGCCGGACTGGGCGTCGAAGCCGGCAACCTGCACCGCCATCGCCTCGACCAGCGGAATGTGACGCTTTATATAAGCATCCAGGCGCGTGAGCGCCGCGCGATCTATCGAGACGTTCATGCGCGGCGGCTGACAGGCGATTGCGAGCCGCAAACGGCACAGCCGCTGTCGCGGCGGATGCGTGTGCCGCGCCACGCGCCGGTCAGGCCGTCGTAGCGCCACAACATGCCTGCGACGTATTCGCCGATACCGGTCAGACGCTTCAATGCTTCGACCGCAAGGGCCGCGCCGACGACGCCGACGACCGGGCCGAGCACGCCGTTGCCGGCACAGTTTTCGAACTCCTCCGCGGTTTCTGGATAAAGGCAGGCGTAGCAGGGGCTCGCCGGATCGCCGGCGTCGAAGGTCGCGAGTTGGCCGCCAAAGCGGATCGCCGCACCCGAGACCAGCGGTTTGCCCACCGTAACGCAGGCGGCGTTGAGCGCGAAGCGGCTGCCGAAGTTATCGGTGGCATCCACGACCAGGTCCGCTTCGGCAACTTCGTTGCTCAGTGCGTCGCCTTGCAGCCGGGTGTCAAGCGGCACGAGGTCGATGTCCGGGTTGACCGCCGCGAGCCGCGCGCAGGCCGCTTCCGCCTTACCGCGGCCTGCATCGGCTTCAACGAACAGCGTCTGGCGGTGCAGGTTCGTGGCATCGACCCGATCGAAGTCGTTCAGTACCAGCTTCCCGACGCCGGCGCCCGCCAGATAATGCGCGGCCGGTGAACCGAGGCCGCCGAGCCCGACCACCAGCACGCGCGCACGCGCCAGCCGCGCCTGCCGCTCGGCGTCGAAGCCGGGCAGAGCCAGTTGTCGCGCGTAACGCAGGTTGTCGGGCATGGGGATGCTTTGCGCCGCCAAGGGTGGAGAGGTATTTTAACAACAGGCAGCTTGGCGGCATCGAACGGCCCGCAGGTATATTCTTTCCCGAACCCCGAACTCCCCATTCAAGGAGCGAATCATGGGCATGAACGTCGCGCAGAAGCTGATCGCATCGCACCTCGTCGAAGGCGAAATGCAGCCGGGTACCGAAATCGGCATCCGCATCGACCAGACACTCACCCAGGATGCGACCGGCACACTGGTGATGCTCGAATTCGAGGCGATGCAAATCGGCCGCGTCAAGACGGAAGTCTCGGCGCAGTACATTGATCACAACCTGCTGCAGACGGATTTCAGGAACCCGGACGATCATCTGTTTCTGCGCAGCGCCTGCAAGAAATTCGGCGTTTGGTACAGCCGCCCCGGCAACGGTGTGAGTCATCCAACGCACCAGCAGCGCTTCGGTATTCCGGGGAAGACTTTGCTCGGCGCCGACAGTCACACGCCCGCCGCCGGCGGCATCGGTATGCTTGCCATCGGTGCCGGCGGGCTCGAAGTTGCGATGGCGATGGCAGGCGAGCCGTTTTACACGAAAATGCCGAAGATTATGGGCGTCAAGCTGACGGGCGAACTGCCGGACTGGGTCAGTGCCAAGGATGTGATCCTTGAGATGCTGCGCCGCCACGGCGTCGACGGCGGCGTCGGCAAGATCATCGAATACTACGGCCCGGGCCTTGCGCATTTGAGCGCGATGGACCGGCACGTCATTGCCAATATGGGGGCCGAACTCGGTGCGACGACGACGGTGTTTCCCTCCGACGCGATGGTCCGGCGTTTCCTGAAAAGCGAAGCTCGCGAGAACGACTGGG
The DNA here is from genome assembly GCA_035700455.1 of Gammaproteobacteria bacterium. Taxonomy (GTDB): domain Bacteria; phylum Pseudomonadota; class Gammaproteobacteria; order Natronospirales; family DASSBR01; genus DASSBR01. Next base: position 492 of record DASSOO010000296.1, on the reverse strand, counting down.
TGGAGCTCGTTGCCGACGCCGATGCGGATTACGACGAGCATGACGCGATCGACATGTCGCAACTCGAGCCGCTGATCGCGAAGCCGAGCAGCCCCGGTAACGTCGTGCCGGTCAGCGAAATCGCCGGCGCTGAAATCTACCAAAGCTACATTGGCTCGTCGGCCAATCCCGGCCTGCGCGACCTGGCAATCGCCGCGCTGATCGTCGACGGGCGCCAGGTGCACGATCGCGTCTCGTTCGACATCAACCCCACTTCGCGCCAGATTCTCGAAAACATCGCGAATATGGGCCTGCTGCAAAAGTTGATCCACAGCGGCGCGCGTATCCACCAGGCCGGCTGCAACGGCTGCATCGGCATGGGCCAGGCGCCGGCGACCGACCGCATCAGCCTGCGTACCGTGCCGCGCAACTTCCCGGGCCGCTCCGGCACGAAGGAGGACAAAGTCTATCTGTGCAGTCCGGAAACCGCGGCGGCCTCGGCGCTCATCGGCA
>DASSOO010000295.1:0-5193 GCA_035700455.1 Gammaproteobacteria bacterium | reverse complement strand
TCCAGAGCTTCAACCTGCTGCCGCGCGCTGATGCACTGCATAACGTAATGCAACCGCTAATCTACCGCGGTATCGGCCTCGCGAAGCGGCGCAAGCTTGCCGAGGCCGCTCTCGCGAACGTCGGCCTCGCCGACCGCATGCACCACCTGCCGAACCAGCTGTCTGGCGGCCAGCGCCAGCGTGTTGCGATCGCCCGGGCGCTGGTTGGCGAGCCGGCGATCCTGCTCGCCGACGAACCGACCGGCAATCTCGAATCCGCAACCAGTCACGAGATCATGGCGATGTTCGACCGGCTGCACACCGACGGGCACACGATCATCGTGGTGACGCACGAGCAGGACATCGCTGACTATTGCCGGCGCGTCATCCGCCTGCGCGACGGCCGTGTCGTCAGCGACACCGACCGCTCCGACACGGCCGACGAGGGATCGCGGCGTGTATAGCTTTTTGGAAAGTTTCCGCTCGGCGCTGATCTCGATCCGCGCGCATGGGTTTCGCAGTTTTCTGACGACGCTCGGCATCATCATCGGCGTGACGGCCGTTATTGCGGTGGTGTCGCTGATCCAGGGCTTCAGCCACAACATTACCAACCAGTTCAAAGGCCTCGGCTCGAATGGCATGGTGGTGTACGCCTACACGCCCTACAGGGAGCGGCTGATCGGCAACATCGCGAAGGTGACCGAATCGGACCTGCAAGCCATTCAGGCACGCGTCCGCCACGTGACTGACGTTACGCCGACGATCGGGCCGCTCGCGGGCGCGCTGCAATACCGGGACCAGTCGACCGCGAGTCTGGTGATCGGCGCAACCAGTTCTTATCCGGAAGTCGAACGCGCCTACCCCGGCGTCGGGCGCTTTTTCAACTTCAGCGACTTGCAGAGCCGCCGCCGGGTGATCGTCATCGGCCAGACAGTGCGCGACAACCTGCACCTGCCGCGGAATCCGGTCGGCGAATTCATCCAGTTCGGCGGCGAATGGTTCCGCGTCATCGGCATGTTCGCCAAGCGCGGCCGGTTTTTCGGCCAGGATCAGGACGATCTCGCAGTGATACCGTACAGCACCGCGCGCAGCCTGCAGGGAAGCGCCGACGAACCCAGTATTTCGATCCGGCTAACGATCGATCAGCTCGCTCACGCCGATGAAGTAAAGGCACAGATCACGCGGCTTTTGCGCACCCGCCACCACCTGGAGCCAGGCCAACCGGATGACTTCCGCGTGCAGACAGCGCAGCAGTTGATGAATACCGTCAGCGGCGTGCTCAACACGGTCACGCTGGTGCTCGGCGGCATCGTCGGCATTTCGCTGCTGGTCGGCGGCATCGGCATCATGAACATCATGCTGGTGTCGGTTACTGAGCGCACCCGCGAAATCGGCATCTGCAAAAGTCTCGGCGCGCGCCGCCGCGATATCCTGATGCAATTCCTGATCGAATCGGTAACGCTGTCGCTGCTGGGCGGGGTTATCGGCGTCGTCCTTGGCTACGCAATCGGCATTGGCGCCGCGCACATCCTGCCGAACTTCGGAAGCGCCACGGTACCCTGGTGGGCGGTGCTGGTCGCCTTCGCGTTCTCCGCCGGCATCGGCATCATCTTTGGCATCATCCCGGCCGCGAAGGCGGCGAATATGAGTCCGATCGATGCGCTGCGCTATGAGTGAAAAAAAAGTGCCTGGGACTGAGTGCCTAGGACTGAGTCAAGAATCGCTTCTCCAAGCACGGTGCGAGCGAGCCGCCGACACATGCGAACCAAAAAACGTGACTGAGTCCTAGGCACCCTGCCTTTATCCCCCGTTCCCCGGCTCCATCGCTTCCAGCTTCTGCTGCAATTCCGGGCTCTGCGAGATTGCTTTCGCCATGTCGCGAAACTGGTTCAGCGTCATGCCGTGCTTTTCGATCGCGGCAACGATAGCTTTGCGTGCATTTTGGCGCACTTGCGTGCGTTGCTCGGTGGTGGCCGCGGCTTTGAGCCTGGCCATATATTCGGTACTGATGCGGTTGAGATCCCGGCGGATCGCGGCAAAGGTGCGCAGGTCCTGGTCGCTGATTTTCGCCGCCGCGGCTTTTGTCGGATTCGCCGCCTGCGCCGCAGCATAGCCTGCCGGCGCCGCCCCGAAGACGGCGATCAGCAACGCAGCAACAATCGTTTTCATGGCACGCCTCCTTGCGATTGTCAGCCTAGCAAGCGGCGAGCCGTCGCCGCAACCGCGGCGGCCACGCTGCGACCCGGCGGGTTTCCGCAAGCCCCTGCTCGGGATCGCCCGGAACCGCACCAAGAGCCTGAAAACAAGCGCTTTTTTTGCTTGCGTGAGCGCCGACGATAAGGTATAAACTCCGTCTTTTAATTCGGGCCCATCGGGAGAAACTGGATGCCCCCCGCAACCAAACGCAACTCCGGCACCAAGAGCGAAAAGACGGCGCCGGCCGAAAAAGCGGCGGCACGCCGCTTCGCCAAGAGCGTCCTCAACGGACCGTTCCACGGTTTTAAGCCATACAAGGCCAAACGTGGCGAAAAATACATGAACGACGCCCAGAAGGCGCACTTCCGCGGCTTGCTTGAGGCTTGGAAGCAGGAACTCATGGAAGAAGTTGATCGCACCGTGCACCACATGCAGGACGAGGCGGCCAATTTTCCGGATCCGAACGACCGTGCCACCCAGGAATCGGAATTCAGCCTCGAACTGCGCACCCGCGACCGCGAGCGCAAGCTGATCAAGAAGATCGACGAGGCAATCGCCAGCATCGATTCGGACGACTACGGCTACTGCGAGTCTTGCGGCGTCGAGATCGGCATTCGCCGCCTCGAGGCTCGTCCGACCGCGACCCAGTGCATCGACTGCAAAACGCTCGACGAAATCCGCGAAAAACAGATGACGGTTTAGCGGCGGCTACGCCGTCGCCAAACCGCGGTAAGTGGTTCGCGGTAAGCGGTTAGGGTGGGAAAGTCGCACGATTCTCGCCGCTTCCTCCCTTCCTCGAGCCGGCGACAGAACGCCTGGCGAAGGGCGAAGCCGTGCTCAAGCCATGTCCTCTTACCACTCACCACTGACCACGGACCGCTTACCTCCGGCCGCAGGGCCGTACTCCGGCCGCTTCGCCCCCTCGCCCACCGGACCGCTGCATTTCGGTTCGTTGGTCACCGCCCTCGGCGGCTTTCTGCAGGCGCGCCGCGCGGGCGGTACCTGGTCGCTGCGGATAGACGACATTGACCCGGCACGCGATTCGAAGGCGGCCGCCGACATCATTCCCCGTCAACTCGAAGCGCTCGGTCTCGGATGGGACGGGCCGATTGTCTATCAAAGCGCCCGCACCGCGCGGCACCGCGAGGTAGCGGAACAACTGCTGGCTCAAGGGCTGGCTTTCCGCTGCGCCTGCACCCGGCGCCAACTCTCGGCCGCACCGGCGGGAGCGGACGGGCCGATCTATCCCGGTACCTGCCGTCGGCGTGCCAGGGCCGGCAAAACCCGCCATGCGATCCGGGTACGGGTTGAGCCGGGAGTTGTCGGCATCGGCGACCCGGTGCAGGGGGAAATTGCCTGCGATGTGGCTGCCGTGCTGGGCGACTTCGTGATTCGCAGAGCCGATGGCCCCGTGGCGTACCAGTTGGCCGCCGCGCTGGATGACGTCGACGAAGGCTATACGGAGGTAGTGCGCGGCGCCGACCTCCTGTACTCGACGCTGCGCCAGGTCTACTTGCACCGTCTGCTTGGCCTCATATCGCCCGCATACCTTCACCTGCCGATCGCGGTCAATGCAAAAGGCGAGAAGCTCAGCAAGCAGACGCACGCACCGCCGCTCGACAGCGCCCGGCCAGGGCCTCAACTTGTCGCCGCTCTCGACTTCCTGGCCCAGCAGCCGCCGGCCGAATTGGGCACATACGCGCCAGCCGACATTCTGGCCTGGGCGGTCGTGCACTGGCAGCCCGGCCGCCTGCGCGGCATCAGCCGACGCCCGGCAGCGGCTGTCTGATGTTTCCGCTTCCCTCTCGCCATCGACCCCCAACCACTCACCCCTTACCCACTCCTCTTGCATTCATCGCCTGACGCTTTACGATGAAGGCTATAGGGTGCAAAAAAAGCCAATCCATGGCTTTTTCTGTCGCGCAAGGCGAAAATGCGATTTCGCTTTGCTCCATTTTTCAATCACTTCCAGTGATTAAAAAATGTTGGCACATCCTTGTGCCAACCGCAGCCTGCTCAAACGACAAGGCCGAGGAGAACTGCCGATGTCCGAGAAGACCTATAAAGTACCGCGCACTGCGGCCGAACGCGCGCTGATCGATGCCGACACTTACCGCCGTATGTACGCCCAGTCGCTCGCCGACCCTGAAGGCTTCTGGGGCGAGCAGGCAGAGCAATTTCTTAACTGGTCGAAATCCTGGGACACGGTACTTGATTGGGACTACCACAAGGGTTACATCCGCTGGTTCGATGGCGCCGAACTCAATGTCGCTTACAACTGCCTCGACCGGCACCTGGAATCCCGCGGCGACCAGACCGCGATCCTCTGGGAAGGCGATGAGCCGGATCAGGACCGGCGGCTGAGTTACCGCGAACTGCACGCCGAGGTCTGCCGCTGTGCCAACGCGCTCAAGGCGCTCGGCATCGGCAAGGGCGACCGCGTCTGTATCTACATGCCGATGATTCCCGAGGCCGCGGTCGCGATGCTCGCCTGCGCACGCATCGGCGCAATCCACTCGGTCGTGTTCGGCGGGTTTTCGCCGCAGGCGGTCAAGGACCGCGTGCTCGACGCCGGCTGCCGTCTCGTCATCACGGCTGACGAAGGCATCCGCGGCGGCAACCGCATCCCGCTCAAGGCGAATACCGATGAGGCCATCGCCGACTGCGACTGCGTCGAGCACGTGCTGGTGGTGCGGCGCAGCGGTGGCAGGATCGGCTGGCAGGAGGGGCGCGACGTCTGGTATCACGATGCGCTCGCCGCGGCGCCGGCGGACTGTCCGGCCGAATCGATGAGCGCCGAGGACCCGCTGTTCATCCTGTACACGTCCGGCTCGACCGGCAAACCCAAAGGCGTGCTGCACACCACCGGCGGTTACCTGGTGTACGCGTCGATGACGCACGAGCTGATCTTCGACGTGCGCGACGACGACATCTACTGGTGCACGGCGGATGTCGGCTGGGTCACGGGCCACAGCTACATCCTCTACGGCCCGCTCGCCAACGGCGCCACCACGCTGA
>DASSOO010000294.1:0-5292 GCA_035700455.1 Gammaproteobacteria bacterium | reverse complement strand
CGTTGGCGCCTTCGAGATCGAGCGGGTAAATCGCCGGCTCCGGTCCGCCGGCGGCGACGATCGCGTCATAGACCGCTTCAAGTTTCTTTACCGTGCGTCCCAGCAGGATTACGGTTGCGCCGTGCGCGGCAAAGCTTTCGGCGACGGCGCGGCCGATGCCGTCACCGGCGCCGGTTACCAGGACTACGCGGTCATTCAGCAGGTCGGCGGCGGGTCGATAGTTTGCGGGAATGTGTTCTGGCATCAGTCCGTCTCTTCCGTAACCGGTTCGATCATGCGTGCGGTTTCGTCGATGGTTTCAATGGATTCGAGTTCTTTCTTTGCATTGACGCCCATCTCGGGGAAACGGCGTGCCGCCGGCAGCACCTGGCGTTCGAGCGAGCCGACGGCCTTGTTGTAATGGGCGATGCTCTGGCCGAGAGAGCGGCCGAGCTTGTTGAGGTGCTCAACGAACACGGTGACGCGCTTGTAAATATCCTCGCCGAGCTTGCGGATGTTTTCCGCGTTTTCGGCAACCGATTGCTGGCGCCAGCCGAATGCGACCGCGCGCAGCAGCGCGATGACGCTGGTCGGTGTCGCCAGAATAACCTTATTGCTGAACGCGTCTTCGAGCAGCGCGGGGTCCTGTTCGAGCGCGGCGGCGAGGAACTGATCGCCGGGGATGTAGAGCACGACGAAATCCGGCGAATGTTTGAACTGCTCCCAATAGGCCTTGCTTGCGAGTTCGCGCATACGTTCGCGCACCTTGCTTGCGTGGTGGCGCAGGAAACGTTTGCGCTCGTCGTCGCTCGCGGCTTCGATTGCGCTGAGATAGGCATCGAGCGGTGTTTTCGCATCGATGATCAGTTCGCGCGCATCCGGCATGCGCACGATCATGTCGGGCCGCAGCCGGCCTTCGCCGCTGTCGCGGCTTTCCTGCTCGTAGAAGTCGCAATGGTCGATCATGCCGGCCAGCTCCGCGAGCCGCCGCAGCGACATTTCGCCCCACTGGCCGCGCACTTCCGGACGCCTGAGCGCACTGACGAGATTGTGCGTTTCGGCGTGCAGGCTTTGCTGTGTTTCGGCAACCTGTCGCAGTTGTTCCGACAGCGAACCGAATGCCTGGCGGCGTTCCTTCTCGATTTCCTGTATCTGTTGCTCGGTCTTTTTCAGCGCCTCGTTGATCGGCTTGACCAGTTCGTTGATCGCCTGCTGGCGTTTTTCCAGCTCGGCGCGCGCCTCGACCTGCTGCGAGCCGAGGTTTTCCTTCGCGAGCTTCAGCAGCGTTTCGCTGCTGTGCTTGAGCACTTCGTTGGCAACGCGGCTGAATGTGTCGTTCAGTTGTTCACGGCCTTGCGTCAGCGCGCTGATCTGTTCGCCGAGCCGGGCGATTTCGACATCGCGCTCACCGAGCCGACGCACCGCCCGCAGGTGTGCGATCAGGTAGCCGATAACGGCACCGGCGAGCAGGGCGATACAAAGATAGAGCGCAATCATGCGGTGGCTCTTGTCAGGCGTAGCACGCCGAGCAGCTCGGCCGGCGTCTCGATGTAATGATCCGCCTGCCAGTCGCGCGGGTTTTCGTCATCGCCGATGTAGCCGTACAAGGCGACGGCGGTGCGCAGGCCAGCGGCGCGGCCGGCTTCGATGTCGCGCGCGGCGTCGCCGACATAGATCGCCTGCTCAGACTCGCCGCTGCAGAGTTCGAGCGCGTGCCATAAAGGCTCCGGCCGCGGCTTGCGTTCCGGCAGCGTGTCGCCGGACACGATGCAGGTCACGCGCTCGGCGAGGCCGGCGGCCTCAAGCAGCGGTTCCGTCAGCCAGCCAGGCTTGTTCGTGCAGATACCCCAGGTGATGCCGCTGCGGTCGAGCTGGTCGAGCACTGCGTCCATGCCGGGGAAGAGGCAGGTCTCCCGGTAAAGATTTTCGCGGTAAAGCTCGAGGAAGCGCTGAACGATTTGTGCGTATTCGGTGCTGTCGGTGCGAATGTCGAGGCCGAGTTCGATCAGCGCCGCGGCGCCCGCCGAAACCTTGCCGCGAATCTGCTCGAACGCCAGTTGTGGGCGGTCGTGCTCGGCGGACAGCAGGTTCAGTGCCGCCGCCATGTCGGGTGCGGTATCCAGCAGCGTGCCGTCGAGATCGAACAGCACTGTTTTGATCGATTGCGCCGTCACAACGGGCGCTCGAAATGCAGCATGTAATTCACGTCGAGGCCGGGGCCGAGATGGTAATCGCGAAACAGCGGGTTGTAGTGCAGGCCGATGCTGTCGCGCAGTTTCAGGTCCGCGGCGCGCGCCCAGTCATCGAGTTCCGACGGGCGGATGAATTTTTCATATTCGTGCGTGCCGCGCGGCAGCAGCCTGAGCAGGTACTCGGCGCCGACGATCGCGAACGCGTAAGCCTTGGGTGTACGGTTGATCGTCGAGAAGAATGCCGCGCCGCCGGGTTTCAGCAGCGTCGCACAGGCGGCGACGATGGAAGCGGGATCGGGCACGTGCTCAAGCATTTCCATGCAGGTAATGACGTCGAACGCACCGGGCATTTCGGTCGCCAGCGCTTCGGCACTGATCGCCCGGTAATCGACGCTCGCGCCGCTTTCGTGCGCGTGCAGGCGCGCAACCGCGAGCGGCGCCTCGCCAAGATCGATGCCGATGACCTCGGCACCGCGCGCTGCCATGCTTTCGGAGAGAATGCCGCCGCCGCAGCCGACATCAAGCACTCGCCTGTCCGCGAGCGGCGCGCGCCGGTCGACGTAGTCGAGCCTGAGCGGGTTGATCTGGTGCAGCGGCCGGAACTCACCTTCGGGATCCCACCAGCGCGAGGCGAGGGCCTCGAACTTGGCGATTTCGGCGGCGTCGACGTTGTCGGTGGCGGCGTGCATCAGTTTCAGGTTATTTCAAGAAGCCTCTGATTAATTCGAGCAAGCGGAAGAATGCAGGGCGCGGGCGACCGAACGCCGCAGGCACCGCTTCAGCGAATTAAGCAGAGGCTTCCTAACGGGCTGCGGCAATTTTCCTGCCCCATTGTACCGCTTTCTCGCGAATTGCCCCGGCGTCGACGCCGACAAGCTCGCGGTCGCGTACCTTGCGTTCGCCAGCCACCCACACGTCGCTGACGCGCTCACGTCCGCCGCAGTAAACGAGTTCCGACGCGATGTCGTAGATCGGCTGATTTGCGAGCCCGCCGAGATCGACTGCGACCAGATCGGCCCATTTACCGGCTTCCAGCGAACCGATTTCGGCATCGAGGCCGAGCGCGCGGGCGCCGTTGAGCGTCGCCATGCGCAGCATGTCGGCGGCGGGTGCCGCATCGGCGCGGCCGGCAACGCCTTTCGCCAACAGCGCCGCGGTTTTCATTTCGCCCCAGTGATCGAGATCGTTATTGCTGGCGGCACCGTCGGTACCGATCGCGACATTGACGCCTGCAGCCAATAAATCGGCGACGGGACAGAAGCCGCTTGCGAGCTTCAGGTTCGATTCCGGGCAGTGCACGACGTTGGCACCGGCAGCGGCGACGCGCGCGATTTCTTCCGGCTGCAACTGCGTCATGTGCACGGCGATCAGGTTGGGGCCGAGCAGCCCCTCATCGTCCAGATACGCCAGCGGCCGCTTGCCCCAGGTCTCGATGCCGGTCTGTACCTCGGCGGCGGTTTCGTGCAGGTGCGTGTGTACCGGCAGATCGAGCTCATCGGCGTAGACGCGCAATTGGCGCAGCAGCGGAGTCGCGACCGAGTAGGGCGCATGCGGTGCGAGCACGAAGCTCACCAGCGGGTGGGCCTTGTACTCGTCGCGCACCGCGAAGCCTTTGCTGAGATATTCGCGGCCGTCCTGCGCCCAGGCTGACGGAAAGTCGATGACGACGATGCCGGCAACGATGCGCAAGCCAACCTGCAACGCCGCCGTAACCGCGGCATCCGGAAAGAAATACATGTCGTTCGCGCAGGTCACGCCGCCGGCGAGCATTTCCGCGTAGGCGAGCGCGCTGCCGTCGGCGACGAACTCCGCCGACATCCAGCGGCTCTCAGCCGGCCAGATGTGCTCCTCGAGCCAGCTCTTCAGCGGCACGTCGTCGGCGTAGCCGCGCAGCAGGCTCATCGCCGCGTGCGTGTGCGCGTTGACCAGGCCCGGCAGCAGCGCGTGGCGCTCGAGCGCGACCGTCTCGCGCGCGTCATAGCGTCGCCGTGCCTCGTCTTGCGGCAACAGCGCCACGATCCGGCCGCGGCGCACGGCCAGGCTGTATCGCTCCAGCACCGTGTCGTGCGGCTCGATCGGCACGACCCAGCGCGCTTCGATCAGGGTGTCTATGGCTTCGCTCATGGCGGCTTGTTTGTTGTGGAAAACTGGCGCGGAGTATAGCAATTGAAGAGCGGGGTTCGGGGTTCGGGAGTCGGGATTCGGGGAGCGGATCGGATACCATAGGCGAATGAACGATGTTGAAGGCGGCATCGCCGCGATGCGGTGGGCGGGGGATCGGCTTGACCTGCTGGACCAGCGGCGATTGCCAGCGGAAGCGGTCTATTTGCCGCTGCGCACAGCGGCCGAGGTTGCCGCGGCGATTCACGATATGGCAGTGCGCGGGGCGCCGGCAATCGGGATCGCGGCGGCGTACGGCGTCGCGTTGAGCGCGCAATGTCACAAGGGCGACACCGCGGGGGTGCTGGCCGATGCCGATTTGCTCGAAGCGGCGCGGCCGACTGCGGTGAATCTGCATTGGGCACTGGCGCGGATGCGAAAGCTGTTGGCAGCGGGCGAACGCACCGACCCCGAGCGGGTGCTGGCCGAGGCGCAGGCCATTCATCGCGAAGACGTCGAGCAGAATCTTGCGATGGGGCGGCTGGGCGCCGAACTGATTGCACCGCACGCGACGGTAATGACGCACTGCAATACCGGCGCGCTCGCCACCGGCGGCCACGGGACGGCGCTGGGTGTAATCCGTACCGCCTTCGCGGCCGGCAAAATCGACGCCGTGTTCGCGACCGAAACGCGTCCATGGCTGCAGGGTTCGCGCCTGACAGCGTGGGAGCTTGCGCGCGATCATATACCGGCGACGCTGATCGCCGATTCCGCCGCGGCACTGGTGATGGGGCGGCGCAAGGTCGACTGGGTCGTCGTCGGCGCCGACCGCATCGCCGCCAACGGCGATACCGCCAACAAGATCGGCACCTACAGCCTTGCGGTGCTGGCCCGCCAGCACGGCGCGCGCTTCATGGTGGTCGCGCCGACGTCGACAATCGACAGGCAAGCGTCGAGCGGCGCGGAGATTCCCATCGAAGAACGCGATCCCGGCGAATTGTGGCGGGCGGCGTCGCAGGCG
>DASSOO010000293.1:0-6580 GCA_035700455.1 Gammaproteobacteria bacterium | reverse complement strand
CTGTGCCATGGCGATGACGGCCAGGGGCGCGAGAGCGCGGGTACGGTCGTGTTTCCGCCGCTGTGGGGTCCGCGCTCGTTCAACTGGGGCGCCGGCATGCACCGCGTCAACACCGCCGCCGGCTTCATCAAGGCGAACATGCCTTATGGCGCCGCGCCGGCCCTCAGCGACCAGCAAGCCTGGGACGTGGCGGCCTTCGTCCTCGGTCACCCGCGACCTGAGGACCCGCGCAAGCGCGCGAAGACTTCGCAAAAGCCCACGGACCACGCCGATTGACGCACGTTTCGCACCCGCGGGTGCGATGTCAAAACCGCCAAAGAGAAGTACCATTAGCACCTTTGCCGCTTCGGCGAATTTCAACTGCAAGGAGACACAATAATGAAACGGATTCTTTCGCTGTTTGCCGCGCTGCTGTTCGGCGCGCTGTTGCTTCCGGCCGCGGCCGCAACACGCGGGGCCGCCGCGCCCAACTGGCAACATCCCGTCGTCAAGGATTACGGCGGCGCACTGGCGCTTCCCCAGGCCGAGTTGCAACCTGACAAGAACGCGACCTATAAAGTTGCTTTCAACCTGACGAAGTCGAGCGGCGGCGACGTCAACGCCGGGCTCAATCATGTGGCGCGCGCGGTCAACGTGTTCGCGCTCGCGGGCGTGCCGCGCGATCATCTCAAATTCATTGTCGTCATTCACGGGCCGGCAACGGAATTGGTGATGAACGACAAGGCGTATCGCGCGCATTTCCATCGCGCCAACCCGAACGACAAGATCATCGACGAGCTGACAGCCGCCGGCGTGCGGCTGGTTGTGTGCGGCCAGGCGCTGGCCGAAGCGGGCATCGCCCACGACGAACTGAACCCGAAGATCCACTTGTCGTTGTCGGCGCTGTCCGACCTGATCGTCCTTCAACACGACGGCTATGCCTTGTACCCGCTGTGAACGCGGCTGAGCTCCCCATGCCGGGCGTGAGCGGCATGAGCGTGTACGTGCCGCCGCTGCGCGTACCGCTCGAAGCCTGGTGCGCGTGGACGGGGCAGCCGTGGGAGAAAATTCGCGCCGTCGTCGGGCGCAGTTTTCGCATGCCGGCGCCGCACGAGAACGTGTACACGATGGCGGCCGAGGCGGTGCTGCGGCTGATACGCCGCTACGACGTCGACCCGCGGCGCGTCGGCCTGCTCGCGCTCGGCACCGAGTCCGGCCGCGACAATTCGGCCGGCGCGGTCATTGTCCGCGGGTTGGTCGACCAGGCACTTGCCAGGCTCGGCCTGCCGCGGCTTGCGCGCAACTGCGAAGTGCCCGAATTCAAACACGCCTGCCTCGGCGGCATTTACGCGCTCAAATCCGCGCTGCGCTACGTGCGCGGCGACGGCGCTGACCGCGCTGCGATCGTCGTCGCGAGCGACATCGCCGAATACGCGCGCGGTTCGAGCGGCGAGCAGACGCAGGGTGCCGGCGCTGTCGCGATGCTGGTCGAGCGCGAGCCGAAGTTGTTTGCGGTGGACCTCGATCATGCCGGCAGCGCGTCGGCGTATCGCGGCCCCGACTTTCGCAAGCCGTTCGCTCGTCACTTCGATACCGGCTACGCGGCACACCTGCCGCCAGGCCGCGACTTTCCCGTGTTCAGTGGCAAGTACTCGACCTTCGCCTACCTCGACGAAATCGCGCACGCGTTCGACGACATGCTCGCAAGGCTGCGTATTTCGGCTCACGATTTTCTCGACGGCGCCAGGGCGCTGTTCTTCCATCGCCCGTATCAAATGATGCCGCTGCAGGGCCTCGCGTTCCTGTACGTGCGCGCGCTCAGCGCTTCGGCGCGCGCCGGCGACGTGCTTGCGAACTGCTGCCATGAAGCAGGCCTGTCGCTGCAAGCGCTGAAGTCGGAAACCGCCGCCGCGCGCGACCTGTTCGGCGAACTGCTGCAGGCCGGCAAGCCGGTGGATATTCGTCCGCTTACCGGCGCGGCGGCATCGCTGCTGCGCAAGACCGACTGGTTCCGAGGCGCCGCGGATCGGCTGATGGGACTCGGGCACGACAGCGTTATGGAACTCGGCAACCTGTACACGGCGGCTCTGCCGGCATGGCTTGCAGCGGGGCTCGAGGAAGCCGATGCGGACGGCATTGAACTCGACGGGCCGATGCTCGCGCTCGGATACGGCAGCGGAGACGCGGCCGAATCGATCCCATTGCGCGTAGTCGACGGCTGGCAGACTGCGGCACGGAAGATCGGCGCGCGCGACGCACTCGCCGCCGCAAGCTTCGACCTCGACCAGGCGCAATACGAGGCGCTGCACGACGGCCGCGAGGCCATCGGCCTCCCGCCATTGCACAAAGGATTCTCGATTACACGCGTTGGCCGCGACTACGCCGACGATTTTCAGGATCTAGGCATTGAGTATTACGACTATATTGCCGTCGACGAAGGGTCGTAGACTTCAGACATTGTCTCTGCTCTGCCTATATGTAGTTAAGGCCGGTAACCTCGGAAGTCGTCGGAGACAAACGATGACTGACCACGCGCCTGTCGCGCGTGGGCGCTGCGCAATTGCAGGCCTCTCGAAAGGACGTTTTAGCCGGCTGCTACGAGCAGGGGATGGACTTGCCTGACTTCAACAAAGAGATAGACCAATGGCCTTTCCGGCCGACCATTCAGGCGCTCTATGTGGGCCGTTACTGACTTTGTGCGCAGCCAATGGCTGAAAGCCGGAGTTTGCACCCGGTTCACATAGCCTATGCGGCGTCCGCCCACCATGATCTTGACTGCATTAGGGTCGACTACATTGTTAGGTTCAAAAGCGAAGCTTACCGCGTCTCCGATCCTGAGTTCCCTTACGGGAACGTTCTGATACCGGAAGCCGGCTACTTCCAAAAGAAGCTCGCATTCTCGATCAACGTTCTCGAACGGATGCACGAGAGAGAACCCGTCCCCCGGAAGCTTCGCGCCGGAATAGCCGAGAAGCATGAAATCCGAAAGATGCTCATTCTGCGGAAGACGCAGAGTCTCCAAATACTTGCCGAAGTCGGCCCGCTTCCTCGGAGGAAGCCTTTGAAGGAACGCTTCCAAGACGCCGTCCCGGTATACCTGGGACGACTTCCGGAAAGCAGGATAACCTTGGAACCCCAGCGCCTGCGCCTTTATGAAGTCTGGCGTTTCTGTGCGGTACGCAAAGGTGGCGCCGCCGTCTTCGCTCCGGCGCAGTTCTCCTACGACGAAGCGCGTGCGCGACTCTCCCTTCGGATCCTGCCAAACCAGCAGCAGGCGCGAGGGTTCAATTAGATGCGATATGGTGTGCATAAATTCAGTCCAGTTCCGTCAGCAGGGCCGCGTGGCGGAAACGCAACAAGCGCGCCATCAGGTCGGCACGCTCCGGCGTCAAGGGCTGAGGGGTCTCAATCTGGGTGAGGCCATGGATCGCTCCATCAAAGTCCTCGGGGACGACTGAGTTAAGACACTCTAGCACATAATCGCGGGCTCGTGGATAGAAAGACGAAAGTTTGGCGAGCAACTCGGCGTGCTGTAACCGGGCGCCTCCGAGCTCCCAACGCATGTGGTGTAGTCCCTTTGCAACATATGCTTCCATCCCCTCGCGCGTATTGAGCCTGTCGAGCTTCGACCCTTTGAGCTCGTAACCCATGCTTGTTCCATTATCAAAGGCGGGAGCAAAACTGGCTAGTGGGGAATTCCCCTCTCGGTCTTGCCACAAAAATCCCCAATTGTCCTGATGGCGGTCGGTATTGCCTATCAAAGCATCAAAGGTAAGCACCTTCGCCCAGTACTCGAGCCAGTCATCTTCCAGTTGGTGTCGTTGGGTTAACGCACGGCAATACGTAATGATGGTGCGCAGATTATGCTTTGTGCCCTTTTCCCGGTCGAATTGTTCGACAAGGTCGGTCAAATGGTCGCCGCCGAGTGTGAAGCGGATCGGCTGTGACTCCGGATAGTCGTAAAACCACTCAATGAGTGCGCCGCAACGAACGGATGACTCTTCGCGGATGTAGGCAGCATATGCTGGCGGAACCGTAACCCCCACGAGTTGCCCCACGCGATAGGCGGCGATCTCGGTCCAAAATTGGTCAAGCGCCCACGTGACCGAATACTTGAAAAGGTAACGATGATTGGCGACAAGCCCCTGATGAGGAGCCTGGGCTGGGCAAAATATTGCGGACTTCTCTCGTGCTCCCTGCGGGTAGCGCACGAATTCTTCGTCAGGCTCCCAGCCCGTGACGTCTACAGCGGTTGCGCCGGTATCGGCCCGAAGTGCCACTGTCGACCTGCTGTGTTCACGGTGTCACGGCCGCTACGGCCTCGAGCTCGCGAGCGGAGTACGCGAGCGCTTGGTGTGCAGTCGGCAGATGCCGACGCGAACTTGATCGTACTTTACGGAACGTCTCCGACTTTCTCAAAGGTAACGCGGACGGGGCGCCCTATTACTTGAATCTGCTGCGCGTTTCGTCCGCGAAATTGGTGGGCCAGTCGGCACGGGAGATGAATGGATTGGCCTGCCCCCGAGAGGTGCGCCGGTAACCAGCATCGCCCTCCAAGTGGCGCGAAAAGCTCCCCCTCTAGTATCACCCGCCCATTTTCCTCAACGTAGGTGCCGCGGTAGCGGCCCTTGGTCGCATCCACACCGACCATTACTCCCTCGCCGATATAAACCGGCCCGAACCCTCGCCGGCCGCGCCGACGTAACGCATCTAAAGCGCCTCATGGAACCCCCTGTCGTGCCTAGAAGTACGCCCGCGAGATCCCAGTCGCGCGGCGCCCCTTAGAGCATACGCAACAGGATCGGACATATCGCTCACCTGCGCCCATTGGCCAGTCGAGAAATTGGCGGCGCACCGTCTACATAGCATCTACGTGAAGAGATAGCCCAAGCAGTAAAATTGGTAAGTCATCGTTTTAATGGTGGGCCCGCCAGGACTCGAACCTGGGACCAAGGGATTATGAGTCCCCTGCTCTAACCAACTGAGCTACAGGCCCAAACATAAAGCTTTTCCCGCTCGTTATCGCAAGGGCTTAACCGGCGCCGCTGCGCGCCGCTCCTGCTCATCCATTGCGCTCCCGCTGTCCTGCTCCGCGCGACGGATACCGGGGCTCGACTCCTGTCTCGCCCGCTCGCCGGGCCGAAGCAGTGCTTCGGCTTTGTCCGGCTCACCCAACTGAGCTACAGGCCCAAATAAACGCTCGTCTAAACTCTGCTACAAACCTTGGCCGGCGCCGCTGCGCACCGCTCCTGCTCATCCATCGCGCTCCCGCTGTCCTGCTCCGCGCGACGGATACCAGGGCTCGACTCCTGTCTCGCCCGTTCGCCGGGCCGAAGCAGTGCTTCGGCTTTATCCGGCTCACCCAACTGAGCTACGGGCCCTTTAAGCCAAACCAGAATTTTTTCTTCCGCCAGCGTGGCCGCGGCTCGTCAGATCCGTAGATTCTGCGCGGGAATGGCAGAAAGCGGAGGCCATCAGACCAGCGCATTCTACCAAAATCCGCCGGGTTGACGGGGTTAACAAGGGCCGGTGCCGGGCTGGTGGTATGCTGAAATGCCAGCTAAGGAAGGCTTTTGCCGTGCCCGTCTTTATCCATAATCTCGCCACTGCCGTTCCGCCGACTGAGTATCGCCAGGAATTCCTCCGCGACGTGATGCTGCACGAGTTCCAAGGCAAGCGGCGGACGCAGAATCTGATTCAGCGCATCTACGATGCCTCGGGCATAGAACGGCGGCATACGGTGGTGCGGGACCTGGACGATTCTCCGGATCAGCCGCTGTTTTTCCACCTGGACCCGGGCGCGCCGGTACCAACGACTGCGTATCGAAACGCGATTTACATCGACGCAAGCCAGGAGCTGGCGGTGCGGGTAGGGCAGTCGCTGCTGGCGCGGAACGAAAGCTTCACGGCTGCCGACATCACGCACGTGATTACCGTTTCGTGCACCGGTTTTTTTGCGCCCGGGACGGCTTATGCGTTGGTGAAGGCGCTCGATCTCGCGCCCTCGACGCATCGCTATAACATTGGCTTCATGGGTTGCTTTGCCGCCTTTCAGGCGCTGCAAATGGCGCAGGCATTTTGCACGGCGAATCCAGACGCCGTGGTGATGCTGATTTGCGTAGAGATTTGCAGCATCCATCTGCACCTCGACGCGCAGCCGGACAATCTGATCTCGGCATCGGTTTTTGCGGACGGGGCAGCGGGAGCGATCGTCAGCGCGTCGCCGCCCGCCGCGTCGCCGTATTACCGGCTCGGCGGTTTCGCGACCGCGGTTTCGGAAAAGGGCGAGGAAGACATGGCCTGGAGCGTCGGCGATTACGGCTTCGACATGGTGCTGTCGCGCTACGTGCCGTCGATTCTCGAGACGAGCCTGCCGGTTGCGCTCGAACCGCTGCGACCGCTGGTCGACGATCTCGCAAACGTGCACCATTGGGCAGTGCATCCCGGCGGGCGCGCCATCCTCGACAAGGTCGAACAGGGTCTGGAACTTCACCCGGAGCAACTGGCTTCGTCGCGCCACGTGCTCGCGCAGTACGGCAACATGAGCAGTGCGACGGTGCTGTTCGTGCTGTGTCACCTGCTATCGCAGCCGGCTGCGGCC
>DASSOO010000292.1:0-2284 GCA_035700455.1 Gammaproteobacteria bacterium | reverse complement strand
CAGCGCATTTCGCGTGCGCCTGCCGATCGCGTCTGCACCTGAGCGGCCGCATCCCGTCAGCGATGCAGATGAGGCGCACGCCGCCGGGCACCAGCGCGTGCTGATCGTCGACGACAACCGCGACGCCGCCGAAGGACTGGCGATGCTGCTCGGGCTTATGGGCAGCGAAACGCGTATCGCCCATGACGGCGCCGAGGCGCTCGACGCCGGCGGCGGCTTCCGGCCGACGATCGTACTGATGGACCTCGGCATGCCGCGGCTCGACGGCTACAGTGCCGCGCGCGAAATCCGCCGCCGGCCGTGGGGCCGCGATGTCGTGCTCGTCGCCCTCACAGGCTGGGGACAGGAAAGCGACAAGCGACGCACGCGCGAAGCGGGTTTCAACCGCCACCTCATCAAGCCGGTGCAGCCTGAAGTACTTGAGAAGTTGCTCCGGGATCCGCGGACGGGCACCGCATGACGCGCATTCCGATTCACTGGATCGACGAACGCGACCCGCCGGATGCGTTTCCGCCACCGGATCGCGCACTGACGCAACCCAGCGGCCTGCTCGCGGCCGGCGGCGACCTGTCCGTGGCGCGCCTGCTCGCCGCCTACCGGCGTGGCATTTTCCCATGGTACGAAGAGGGACAGCCGATTCTGTGGTGGAGCCCGAATCCACGCGCGGTGCTGCAGCCGGCTGAGGTGCATGTTTCGCGCAGCCTGGCGAGAACGCTCAGGCGCGGCAATTTCAGCGTGACCGCCGACCGAGCGTTCGCGGAGGTGATCGACGCCTGCGCAATGCCCCGAAGAAGCGGCCCCGGCACCTGGATCACCGCCGCGATGGCCGCAGCGTACACCCGCCTGCATACCGAAGGCCATGCGCATTCCATCGAGGTCTGGCACGACGGGCGTCTCGTCGGCGGCCTGTACGGCGTGGCGCTCGGCGCGGTGTTCTTCGGCGAATCAATGTTCAGCCGGATGACCGACGCCTCCAAGGTGGCGCTCGCGCGGCTGTCGGTTCACCTAGTCAGCCGTCAGTTCCAACTGATCGACTGCCAGGTCGATTCGCCGCACCTTAGGAGTCTGGGTGCCGAACTGATTTCGCGCGCGGCGTTTAACTCCCGGCTTGCCGAACTGCTGCCGCTCGACGTGAAATTCGGAACGTTGGAGTAGAAGAGCCGCCTGGAATGCGGGCTATAATCAAATTATTCGGTCCGCATGAACATCCGCATGGCAGCGCGTCCTCTCGACAAATGGAACCTGTATCTGTCGCCGGAGCACGTATGCCATTATCTGCCGGCGCGCCGGGCGCGGCTCGCGGTTTTCGATCCCGGGCAACGGCCGACGCGCGATGGCTACGCGGTGCTGAGCGCACGCGGCTTCCGGCGCAGCGGAAGTTTTCTGTACCGGCCTGCCTGCATCGGCTGCAACGCGTGCCAGTCGCTGCGCATCCCGGTAACGGAGTTCACCCCCGACCGTAGCCAGCGGCGCACGTTCAGGCACAACGCCGATCTCAGCGTGACGGCGCTCGCACCGCAGCTCACCTCCGAGCAATATCGCCTGTTCGTCCGCTACCTGCGCGCACGTCATCGCGGCGGCGGCATGGACGGCGCCGGACGCGAAGCCTGCATGGATTTTCTCGACGGCGGCTGGACGGATACTGTCTTCCATGAGTTCCGCGACCATGGAAGACTGCTGGCGGTCGCCGTCACCGACCGCTTCGCCGACGGACTGTCGGCCGTTTACACATTCTTCGAACCTGAAGAAGCCCGCCGCGGTCTCGGCGTCTACGCTATACTGTGGCAGGCTGACGCCGCCCGCCGCGCCGGCTTGCGCTGGCTTTATCTCGGCTACTGGATCGGCGGGTCAGCCAAAATGCACTACAAGAACCGGTTCCGGCCGCACGAAATCCTCACGGGCGACGGCTGGCGACGGATCGGTTGACAGATCCGTTTTTCACGGAATCAATGGCTTTTTCTTGAATGCCGCGCGAGCTTGCGGCAGAATCGCGTGCTTCGCGCCGGCGCTTGCCGGACTGCACGCACCGAGACAGGTATGCCGAAAGAAGATCACATTCAAATGGAAGGCAAGGTCATCGAGACACTGCCCAACACAACGTTTCGGGTGGAACTCGAAAACGGTCACGTCGTGACCGCGCACATTTCCGGGCGCATGCGCAAGCATTACATCCGGATTCTGACCGGCGACGCAGTCACCGTCGAACTCACACCGTACGACCTGACCAAGGGACGGATTGTTTATAGGGGAAGGTAATAGGTGATGGGTGAAGAAATAGAGCTTC
>DASSOO010000291.1:0-3752 GCA_035700455.1 Gammaproteobacteria bacterium | reverse complement strand
TCCAATAACAAGCCGCGGAAGCTCGCCATGATCGCCGGCGGCGAATGGTTCACATGATCGTGTGCGCCTGCGGCGTGAATACACCCGCACCGCCCGCAATCCCGCCGATCACAAAGATGATGACCATCTCCACAACCCAGCCGAGGAAGCACACGCCGATCGCGCGCCATGTACTTTTGTAGTCGAGCGCCTGGCGGACGGCAATGATCATCGCGACCAGCATCCAGATGTTGCCGATCCACATAAAGATAAAACCGATACCGGGCACAATGCCGACGACACGCACGATACCGGGCGCGCTCGAAAAGCCTGTTGTCCGCAGAAGTTGAGCGATGCTGGCATCCGTCTGCGGCTCGGGCATCATCTTTGCGCCGATGAAGTACACCAGCGCCGCCCAGATGAACCAGCCGATCAGGGCGCCGATCGCGGCAAGGATGAAACCCTGCCCGCCCGCGTGGTAAATCGAGCCGATGCCCGCCGCAACGCTCGCAAGCACGACCACCCCCGCCGCCTGCACATTGCCGTTACGATCCGCCTCGACTTCTTCGTAAAGCGCCGGCTCCAGCTTCGAAGCCCGGATCATGCGCGCGATATAACTGCTCGCCATCGTTTGTTCCGTTCTACTTCTTCGGCATGTATAGATCGGTCAGCGTGCCTTCGTAGGCTTCCGCGGCCATCATCACGGTCTCCGACGTCGTCGGGTGCGGGTGGATCGTCAGTGCGATGTCGGCCGCGTCGCAGTCCATTTCGATCGCGAGCGCGAGTTCGGAGATGAGATCGCCGGCACCGGGGCCGACGAGGCCGGCGCCCAGCAGGCGTCCGCTGGCCTTGTCGAAAATCAGGCGCGTCACGCCGTCGTCGCGGCCGAGCGACAGCGTGCGGCCGTTCGCAGCCCACGGAAATTCGCCGATGCCGATGTCGATGCCTTGCTTGCGCGCCTCGTTCTCAGTCAGCCCGACCCACGCCACTTCAGGATCGGTGTACGCGACCGACGGAATCACGCGCGCATCGTAGGCGGACTTTTCGCCGGCCGCGACTTCGGCCGCGACCTTGCCTTCGTGACTCGCCTTGTGCGCCAGCTGCGGCTCGCGCGCGATGTCGCCGATCGCGAAAATATGCTCGACGTTGGTGCGCATCCGCTTGTCGACCGGAATGAAGCCGCGCTCATTCACATTGATGCCGGCCGCCTCCGCACCGATCGCCTTGCCGTTGGGCCGCCGCCCAATCGCGATCAACACGCGGCCGTAAGTCTGCGGCTTCGGCGCATCCTTACCCTCGAAGCTCACCTTGATGCCCTGCTTCGTCGCCTTGATCTCGCTGACCTTCGTATTGAGCAGAATGCTTTCGTAACGCTTGCGCAGGCGCTTTTCCAGCGGCTTGACCAGCGCGCGGTCCGCACCCGGCATCAGTTCGCCGGTCATTTCGACGATGCTGATCTTGACGCCGAGGCTGTCGTAAACCGTCGCCATCTCAAGGCCGATGATGCCGCCGCCGACGACCAGCATGCGCTCCGGCAACTCTTCGAGTTCCAGCGCACGGGTTGAAGTCATGATGCGCGGATCGTCCGGCAGGTTCGGCAGTCGCGCGGCCTCGGAACCGGCCGCGATAATTGCCTTGTCGAAACGGATGACGGTCTTGCCGCCGTCTTTTTCGACTTCGACATGATGCGGCGATACGAACCGGCCGACGCCGTGTACGACCGTCACCTTGCGGCGCTTCGCGAGACCGGCAAGGCCGCCGGTCAGCTTGCCGACGACTTCGTTCTTCCAGTCGCGCAGCTTCGCCGTGTCCACTTTCGGTTCGCCGAACTCGACGCCGTGTTCGGCAAAATTACGCGCCTCCTCGATAACCTTGGCGACGTGCAGCAGCGCCTTCGATGGAATGCAGCCAACGTTCAGGCACACGCCGCCAAGGCTGTCATAGCGCTCGACCAGCACGACTTTCTGCCCGAGGTCCGCGGCGCGGAAAGCGGCCGTATAACCGCCGGGGCCGGAGCCGAGCACCAGCACGTCGTATTCCTGGTCGACCTTGCCTTTATATTCATCAGCCTGCGGCGCTTTTGCAGATTCCTTTTCGGTCTTCTCTTCAGTGGCTTCCTCCGGCGTCGCTTTCTCTTCTTTCGCCGGCTGCTTCTCCTCGCTCTTTTTTTCCTCGATTCCGGCCGGCTCGCCTTCAGACTTTTCGTCGGCGATTTCGAGCGTCAGAATGACATCGCCTTCCGAAACCTTGTCGCCGGTCGAAACCTTCATGCTCTTGATCGTGCCGGAGTGCGTCGACGGCACATCCAGCGCCGCCTTCTCGGTTTCAAGCGTAATCAGCGGCGCGTCTTTTTCGATCTTGTCGCCTTCGGCGACGAGCACATCGATGATGTCGACGTTCTGGAAATCGCCGATGTCGGGGACTTTGATTTCGATGGTTTTGCTCATCTGCAGGTGCTCGTAATTCTGTTGCCTTGTCGCTGGTACGCGAGCCGGGGGCTAGGGGCTGGGGGCTGGGGGCTGGGGGCTGGGGAAGACAAAGACATCGCTTTCCAGCTCTTCCCCCAGTCCCCAGTCCCCAGTCCCTAGTCCCTAGCCCCTAGCTCCCATTTCACTCCCACTGATTCGCGCCGGCGGGAAAGTCGTCGTGTTGCGGACGCACGACGCAGAAGCGATGGCCGGTCGGTGCCTCCATCACCACCCAGGTCTTGATCGTTTCAATGCGCTTTGCGCCGAGCTTTTCGAGGCGCGCGACTTCGGCCTCGACATCGTCCGTCTCGATGTCGATGTGGACACGGCTCGGATGCGTCACCTGCTGAACTTCGACCGCAATCTCGTCGGGGCGCATGGCGAGCGTGGCGTACTTGTCGCTCTCGCCGGGTTTGCGGGCGCGCCGTTCGCGCCCCAGCGCTGCAGTCCAGAAATCGGCTGCCGCATCGAGGTCGTCCGTCTGTGTGTCGATGATGATCTGACCAAGTCGGCTGTGGTGCATGACGTTACCTCGCGGTCTCTTTCCCCTTCTCCCCTGGTGGAGAAGGTTGCTCTGCCCTCACCCATGCGGGAAAGGGAATCAGTAAATCAATCCCTTCATACTTCCGAGCGCGTCGGCAAGGTATCGCGTAAACCGTGCCGCCATGGCGCCGTCGACGACACGATGATCGTACGACAGCGACAGCGGCAGCATCAGCCGCGGCTCGAACTTGCCGTCGCGCCACACCGGCTTCATTTGCGAGCGCGACACGCCGAGGATGGCGACTTCCGGCGCGTTGATAATCGGCGTGAAATACGTCCCGCCGATGCTGCCGAGGCTTGAAATGCTGAAGCAGCCGCCCTGCATCTCGTCGGCCTTGAGCTTGCCGTTGCGTGCCTTTTCGCCCAACTCGCCGAGTTCGGCGGCAATGTCGAGCAGGTTCTTTTGATCGGCATCGCGGATCACCGGCACCAGCAGGCCGCCTTCAGTATCGACGGCAAAGCCTATGTGGAAATATTTCTTGTAAATCAGCGTTGCGCCGTCGGCATCGAGGGACGCATTGAATTCGGGATACTCCTTCATGGCCGATACGCAGGCCTTGACCAGAAACGCCAGCGGCGTCAGCTTGGTACCGCGAGCCTCGGCGTCGGTCTTCAGCGCCTTGCGCACCGCTTCCATGTCGGTAATGTCGGCTTCGTCATGCTGTGTGACGTGCGGCAGATTGACCCAACTCGCCTGCAGATGCGGGCCGGAAATCTTCTTGATGCGGCTGAGCGGCCTGCGCTCGACTTCGCCGAACCTGG
>DASSOO010000290.1:0-5328 GCA_035700455.1 Gammaproteobacteria bacterium | reverse complement strand
CCGTGGTCCTTGTAGCGCTGCCAGTACACCTCGTCGAACGGATTCGCGCGAATACAGTTGATGCAGGTGTAAGTCCAGAAATCGATGAGGACGACCTTGCCTTCGTGCTCGAGCTGCTTGAGATCGAGCGGCGGCGAATTGATCCAGCCGCCTTCCGACGGTACCTCGTCGATACTCGACACAAGATGTTTCCGGTTGGCAAACAGTCGTTTTGTGCCGTCGGCCGCGGCCTTCGCCGGCGGCGCGGCGGCACTGCCGAGCAGCGAATCGGGCGCCGGCGTGCTGCCGACCACCGGCATCAGCAGATAGCGCACCACCGGCACGGTGGCGTATGCGGCCGCGCCCACGATCACGATCGCGGCCACGAAGCTTGCGACGATAATGGCTGTGCGTTTCATTGCGCCACCTCTTTGGTTTCTCCATGCCGGCTGCCGCATTCATCATGATACGCGCGAACCGGCGTTTGCGGCGCCGCCACGTCGAGACTGCAGAGTCCACCCGCATCGACCGGCGGTCCGCTGATTAAACGGTTACCGACGCCCGCCCCCCAACCAGCGCTTGAGCAGATGGTCCAGCGACAGTTTGCCGGGCCCATAGAGCACAATCGCCAGCAGCATCAGCGCCCAGACTTTATGATCGGTGAAGCCGCCGCCCCACAGCCCGGCCCAGAAGCCGTTCGGCCAAAGCGCCGGATACGAGATCACTGCGATGATGTTATAGACAAACAACAGCAGTGCCGCCGGACGGCCCAGCAAACCCAAGCCGATAAACCACGGGATGACCAGTTCGATACCCGTTCCGAGATACGCCGCCCACACCGGCGGCAGCAGCGGCACGTGATACACGTACTGAAACAGCGAGACGGTGGATGGCAAGTTGCTGAACTTGACCGACCCGGCGCGCCAGAAATCTGTCGCCACCCACAGGCGGAACAACAACAGGCTGACCGGCGCAGCCCATTCGAGCCCGGCCGCAAACTTTTCGTAGCCGCCGACGACGCGCGTACGCACCGGCGCCAGTTTGCTCAGCGGCATCATGAAACCACAACCCGCGTCGCCAGCGCGTTGTCCAGCAACCAGTGCAGCGCAACGGCGGGATGAAAATCAGCCTGGACCGTCAGCGCCCGTTCCGACGCCGCACCCAGCGTCTCGTGCCGGAGCAATGCGCTCAGCCATTCCCGCAGGCCGGCGTCGAGCCGTTGCATGCCGATCTGCGAACGTTCGCGCCAAAGGGCAACCGATTGGCCTTCGCCGGCAAGTTCCAGGCACTCCGGTGCTTGCTGCTGGCAGAACATCCAGATATCCCATACGGGATGCGCGGACACGACCAGCCGCAAGCTGGGGTGCAGCGTGAATTGCAGGCCGTCGACATCGGGCTCGCGGATGGCGCTGAGCGCGGTTGCATCCAGCGGGAGAGCGTCGGCGGCAAGGTATGCTTCCTGGCGCGCCCACTCCAGGTTTGCGACATCGGCGATATACGCAAGCTTACGCGCCTCCGGCATTTGCGCGAGAAACGCGGGGAATGCCGCGCCATAATCCTGCAGATTGCCGCCGTCGGGCGGGAAGGCGCTGATGTAGCGCAACGCCGCGCCGGCAAAAAAGTCCGCACCCACCAGTTGCCGTACGGCCGGGAACGCGGTGGCAAGCGCGGCGATGAGATTGTTCGCCACGAGGTTGCGGTAAATCTTGAGGCGCGCCTGCGGCGAAAGACCGTTGCCGTCGATCCAGTTCAGCGCGCGCGGCCTGGCGCCGCGACCCAGCACGGCGTCGACGAAGCCCTCCTGCAGCTCAGGCAGCGACGGCGCAGTCATGCAACTTCTCTTCCGCTTTGGCGGCTTCAGCCAACAAGCTGTCGAGTGCCGGAATATCCTGATCCCACTCGATCAACGTCGGCACCGCACCCACGTGGGCCAGCGCTTGGTCGTACAGCGCCCACACCGCATCGGCGACGGGACGGCTGTGGCTGTCTATCAGCAAGGGCACATCCAGACTGTCTTTTACGGTGAAACCGGCGAGATGTATTTCCCGTACCGCAGCAGCGGGAATCGATCGCAGGTAAACCTCCGCATCGAAACCATGATTCACGCTGTTCACGTAAACGTTATTGACATCGAGCAGCAGCCCGCAGCCGGTGCGGTGCGCCAGCGCTGCCAGAAACTCGTACTCGGGAATCGTCGAATGGCGAAAGCGGAGATAGGTAGAAATGTTCTCCACCAGAATCTGTCGCCCAAGAAATTCCTGTGCCGCCTCAACACGCGCGGCCATCACATCGAGCGCTTCCTGTGTGTACGGCAGCGGCAGCAGGTCGTTGAGATGGCGCGGGCCGCTTGCGCCCCAGCAAAGGTGCTCCGACACCAGCGCCGGCTCGGTGCGCTCCACCAGTGTTTTCAACTTTGCCAGATGCCCGCGATGCAGTTGATCGGCACTGCCCAGCGACAGGCCGACACCGTGCAGGCTCAACGGGTAGTCGCAGCGCACCCGGTCCAGCACCGCCAGCATTTCGCCGCCGGCGCAGAAGAAGTTTTCGCTATGGACTTCAAGCCACGGCACCGGCGGAAGCTCGGCGAGGACCTGCCGAAAATGCGGCGGCCGCAAGCCGACTCCGGCAGAAACCGGAATCGGCTGCGCCCGCCTTGCCGGCGCGGAGATGTCCGGCAACCCGTTCACATCCCGCCAGCCGCTTTGGTGCTGCCGCCCGCGATTTTCGAACACAGACCGTCCGGTACCAGCACGAACGCATGCGGATCGCGCGCCTTGGCGTCCTGGCCCGCGCAGGAATGACCGGGCGACTGGCAATCGTTCTTGTAGGCCGCATTGATGCCATAGCACGGCTGCATGCCTTCGTGCTTGGCGTGATGGGAACCGGACATACCCGCGGCGAGTGCCGCCGATCCGGCACCGGCCAGGCCGACGGCGAGAGCGCCGGTCAGCGCCGATTTGAGAAGCAGTTTCGAATTTTTCACGATGTACCTCCAACGAGTTGGATGAAAACGCCGGTGTCGCGGCTGTCGCCGCAAGGCACCACCGGATCAAAGGTACATCAGGCCTGTCCGCACTATGTCACGAAATGTTCACGCGCTCAGCGCTTGCACCAGTGCCCCGGATTCACCGGATCCTTGCCGTGGCGGATCTCGAAATACAGCGCCGGTCGCTGCTGGCCGCCGCTGTCGCCGAGTGCGGCAACGATATCGCCCGCGTTGACCCAGTCGCCGACCTGCTTGTAGAGGCTCTGGTTGTGTGCGTAGAGGCTCATGTAGCCGCCGCCGTGGTCGATAATCATCAGCAGGCCGAAATGCGGCAGCCAGCCGGCATAGACGACACGTCCGTGCGCGATCGCATGCACCGCCTCGCCGAGCTTGCCGCCGATCAGCACGCCGTCCCAACGCAACCGGCCGTCGGCGCGCAGCGAGTCGTAAGCGGCAATATGCGGCCCGGCGACCGGCCAGGCGAGCTTGCCTGCAAGCTTCGAAAACGGTGTGCTGTCGAGGGCTGCCGGGATGTCTGCGAGCGTTCGTGCCAGCGACCGGATCAGCCGTTCGAGCGCCTGTTCACTGCGCTGCATGCGCTGCAGTTTGTCCTGGTGCGCGGCGATCGACGCATTCATTTCCTTTAAGGTCGCGGCGCGTTCGGTACGCCGCCGCTTGAGCGTCGCAAGGTCGGCGGCGCGCTGCTGCTGCAGCGTGTCGAGGTGCGCGAGCTGCGCTTTTATCTGGTGACCGAGCGCGGCGAGTTTCTGCAAACCGGCATTGAACTGCGCGATGCGGGCGCTGCGCGCGCGGTTGAAATAATCGTAGTAGGTCAACATGCGCTCGACCGCGGCAGGGTCCTGCTGGTTAAGCATCAGCTTGAGGCGGCTGTCGCGCCCGGCCATGTAGGCGGCGCGAATTTGCGTGGCGAGCGCGCTCTTCTGCCGGTCGAGCGCCTGCTGCTGGTGCGCCTGCTCGGCTTTCAGGGTGGCGAGTTGTTTTTCGGCAGTGGCGGTTTTTTGCGCAACCGCGTGCAGCGCCGCCTGCGCCTCGCCGACCGCGTCCTCGGCCTCACGCAGCGCCGCGGTGGCGTCATGGCGCCGACCGACTTCGGCATCGAGCGCACGTTTGACCGCGGCGATGCGGGCACGCAATTGCGCCAGTTCGTGCTTCTTCGCCGCCGCGCTGTCGTCCGCGCCGGCAGCGGCCGCCGCCATCAGGGCGGCAATGGCGAAGACAGCTGCCAAAGCGCGCCGGCAACTCATTCCTTGAGTGTAACCAGCGAATGACCAGTCATTTCGGCGGGCGGCTCGATACCCAACAGCATGAGCAGCGTCGGTGCGACATCGGCGAGGATGCCGTCCCCGATCCGCGCCGGCCGGCCGCGATAAAGCAACGGTACCGGCCCGGTCGTGTGCGCCGTGTGCGGCTGACCGGTTGCAGGATCCTGCATCATTTCGGCATTGCCGTGATCGGCCGTCACCAGCAACTCGCCGCCGGCCACGTCGAGCGCGGCGACGATGTGACCGAGCGCGGCGTCGAGCGCCTCGACCGCGCGCACCGTCGCGTCGACATCGCCGGTATGCCCGACCATGTCGGCGTTGGCGTAGTTGCAGATGATGAGGTCGTAGTGTCCCGATGTAATTGCCGCGGTGAGCCGGTCGGTCAATTCGACCGAACTCATTTCCGGTTGCAGATCGTAAGTCGCGACTTTCGGCGACGGAATCAGTTCGCGATCCTCGCCCGGGAACGGCCGCTCTTCGCCGCCGTTGAAAAAGAAAGTCACGTGCGCGTATTTCTCGGTTTCGGCAATACGCAACTGCTTGAGGCCGTGCTGCGCGACGATCTCGCCGAGAATGCGCCGCGGCGTTTCCGGCGGAAACGCAACCGGCACGTCGAAGTCGCGGTGATACTGCGTAAGCGTAACGAACGCGGACAGCTTCGGGCGCACCTTGCGCTTAAAGCCGTCGAAATCGTCCTCGATAAACGCGCGCGTGAGCTGGCGGGCGCGGTCGCTGCGAAAGTTCATGAAGACGATCGCGTCGCCGTCGGCGACGACGGCCGGCTTTTTGCCTTCCTGAACGATGCGCGTCGCCTTGACGAATTCGTCCGACTCGCCGCGTTCGTACGCGGCCTTGAGGCCGCTGACGCCGTCGGCGGCTTCATACTCCGCGCACGCCTCGGCCATCAGTTCGTAGGCCGACTCGGTGCGCTCCCAGCGCTGGTCACGGTCCATCGCGTAGTAGCGGCCGATCAACGATGCCAGCGCGCCGCGCCCGCAGTCGGCAAATACCCGGTCGAGCGCCGCGAGCGAGGCCTCGGCACTTTTCGGCGGCGTGTCGCGGCCGTCGAGGATCGCGTGT
>DASSOO010000289.1:0-3508 GCA_035700455.1 Gammaproteobacteria bacterium | reverse complement strand
ATGAGGATCGCATCCGGCTTCATTCGCGCAAACTCGGCAGCGCCAACGAGGCCGCGAGTCTCCGGTGTCAACGGGCTGTGCAGGCTGAGCACATCCGACTCGGCGAGCACTTCTTCGAAGGGCACACGCCCGTCGCGGGGCGGCTGACCGCGGCGCTCGGCGATGAGCACACGCATATCAAATGCCGCAGCGATACGTGCCGCGGCGCGCCCGAGCTTGCCGTAACCGATTACGCCGAAGGTCATGCCGGCGAGTTCTCGTATTGGAAAGTTCAGCAGGTTGAACTGGCCGCTCTTCTGCCACGCGCCGCTGCGCACCAGTGCGCGGTATTCGCCGAGGTGGACGGTGAGCGCGAGCGCCAGCGCGAACACGTGCTGCGCGACGGCCGCCGTGCAATAGTCCTTGATGTTGGCGACGGCAATGCCTCGTTCGGCCGCGGCGTCGCAGTCGACGTTGTCGGTGCCGGTCGCGGCAAGGCAAATGAGCTTGAGCCGGTCAAGTCGTGCGAGCAGCGCGGCGTTGAATTTCATTTTGTTGGTGATCGCGACTTCGGCGTTGGCGAGTCGTGCAGCGATCACGTCAACCGGCGTTGCGCCGTGCGGGACAAACTCGTCCAGTACCTCACGCAGCGGATCGAGGTCGATGTCGCTACAGTCAAGCGTGTCGAGATCGAGAAAGACGCCGCGCAATGTGCTCAACACGGTTTCTCTACGCGCCGAATGTCGAACCGTACCGTGTGCACCTTGTCCATCGAGACGACCGCGAAAGGCTGCGTCAGTGCCTGCGTGGTGCGACAGTTCGTACCCGGCGCCTGCTCGCGCACGTGTACCGTAGCAACGTCATCCGAGCGGCTGACGCCACTGACGTCGATGCGATACCCGCCGGTACGGCGCTCGCCGATGAATAGCGCAACGACCATGCGATGCGAAAAATCGACAGCGGGCGGCGGCGCACGCGTCGCCCCCGTACGCCGCCACCAGGCAGCGAAATTTTCTCGATCGCGGATAACCACAAAACGCCGTTTGTGTACGTCGCTGCGCGCGCCGTGAGCAAGCACACGAAAATGCGCGCCCGGTCCGCCCGCCCCTGTGGCGCAGCCTGTAACGAGAAACGCGATCGTACCGACCGCTATCGGCAGGAATCGAGACATTCGGCCGTTCCTGAATCAAAAAATGATTTCAATGCCTTCCGTGGCGATAACTGCGCAACGTGCGCGTTCGCCGGCGCGGCGGCCGCGTGGGCGGCCCCTCCGGAAACAGCAGCGGCGCGAGTTCGGTCAGTGCCCGGTCATAGACCGCGCGCTTGAAATAGATCACTTCGGCAACCGGAGCCCAGTAATCGACCCAGCGCCAGCGGTCGAATTCCGGGCTGCTGGTGGTGTCGAGGCGGAAGTGATATTCCTCGCCGGTGAACCGCAACAGGTAATAAATCTGCTTCTGGCCGATGCACAGCGGCTGGCTGTGGCGGCGGATAAAGCGCGGCGGCAGACGGTAGCGCAGCCAGCCGCGTGTGTGGCCGATTATGTCGACGTGTTCAGCCTCGAGTCCGATTTCCTCTCGCAGCTCGCGATACAGCGCCTGCTCCGGCGTCTCGTCCGGATCGATGCCGCCCTGCGGAAACTGCCAGCCGGAACGGCTAAGCCGCCGCGCCCAAAGCAGCTGCCGTTCATCATTGCTCAGAATGATGCCGATATTGGGCCGAAACCCGTCTTGATCGATCACGCGAATCTTCTCGTTGACGGGACGGATGCCCGCCAAGTCCTTCCGGTGGCGACCTGCCCCGTGGAGCTCGAACAGGCTCTTGCCGCCCGATGCCCGGATTGTCGCTAAAAATGCGTTCCTCGGCAAACAAGCGAATCGCGATGGCCGGTATTTGTTGTCCGACGGGTCGATTTTCTTTACGCTGCCCGACAACCCGGGCCTCCCGACGAGGCCCGTCCCGGGAAATAACGACGTTGACCCGCACGCTTTTCGTCCTGCCATCGCATTCCCGCCGACGCGTCGTGCTGATGCTCGCGCTGCTGGCGGTCTGCGCGCTCATCGCTGTCGCCATCGGCCTGCTGTTCGGCAGTGTTGCGGTCACGCCCGCGCACGTCTGGGCAGCCCTCACCGGCCGCGGCGATCCGCTTGCCGAAACGCTGGTGCTGCAACTGCGCCTGCCGCGGGTCGTGCTTGCCTTCGCAACCGGCGGCCTGCTGGCGCTGGCGGGCGCGCTGATGCAGGTACTGCTGCGCAATCCACTCGCCGACCCGTACATTCTCGGCGTCTCCGGCGGTGCCGCCGCAGGTGCGCTGATCGTGCTGCTGCTGGGCCTCGGCACCTTCTGGATCGGCGGCTGCGCGTTCGCCGGGGCCTTGGCATCGACGCTGATAGTGTTCGCCTTGGCCCATGGCCGCGGCGGCTGGACGCCGATGCGCCTTCTGCTGACAGGTGTGGTTGTCGCCGCCGGCTGGGGCGCAGCCATCAGCTTGCTGCTTGCGCTCAGTAACGACGCGAGCTTGCACAGCATGCTGTTCTGGCTCATGGGAGATTTGTCCTATCAGTCTGGCGGCTCGTGGCCGCTGATCGTGCTCGGCGGTGGACTTGTCGTAGCCCTGCCGTTCGCGCGCCATTTGAACGTGCTCGCCCGCGGCGAAATGCAGGCACAGGCGCTCGGCGTGCCGGTCAACGCACTGACGATCGGCATCTATATCCTGTCATCGCTGCTGACGGCGATCGCCGTCACCGCGGCCGGCACCATCGGCTTCGTCGGGCTGGTGATCCCGCACATGCTGCGTCTCGGCGGCGGCTCGGATCATCGCTGGATCCTGCCGGGTTCGGCGCTCGCCGGCGGCGCGTTGCTGGTGCTTGCAGACACGCTTGCGCGCACGGTGCTCGCGCCGCGGCAACTACCGGTCGGCGTGGTGACGGCGGCGATCGGTGTGCCGTTGTTCCTGTATCTCCTCAACCGTTCGCGCGGCCCGTTATGAACGCGCTGCACTCGAATATGAACGCGCTGCTCGAGGCCCGCGGCCTCGATGTGTCGATCGCCGGCAAGCCGATCTGCCGCGGCCTCGACTTCGCGCTTGCGCGCGGCGAATGCATGGCAGTGCTCGGCGGCAACGGCGCGGGCAAGACAACCTTGCTGCACACGCTCGCCGGCCTGCGTGCCGCCGACCGCGGCGAGATCCGGCTCGACGGGCAGCCGCTGCGGACTATCAGCCGCCGTCGCATCGCCCGGACGCTGGGGCTGCTGATGCAGCACCAGGAAGATGCGTTTCCTTCAAGCGTGCGCGAAACGGTGCTGGTCGGGCGCCACCCGCACATCGCGTTCTGGCGCTGGGAGTCGCGCCGCGATCTCGCGATTGCCGAGGCGGCGCTGGCCGAATGCGCCCTTGACGGCCTCGCCGCGCGCGCCGTGGCCACGCTTTCGGGCGGCGAGCGCCGCCGCCTCGCCATCGCGACCGTGCTCGCGCAGCAGCCGGAGCTATACCTGCTCGATGAGCCAGCCAACGAACTCGACCTGCATT
>DASSOO010000288.1:0-2154 GCA_035700455.1 Gammaproteobacteria bacterium | reverse complement strand
GTTCCTGCTGATGATCTTCTACAGCATCAAGATCAAGGGCACGGGCTACGCGAAGGAGTTGCTGACACACCCGTTCGGCAAATGGCTGTTCCCCGTCAACCTGTTTCTCAAGTTCGTTGAGGAACTGGCCAAGCCGATCTCACTGTCCTTGCGACTGTTCGGCAACATGTATGCCGGCGAACTCATTTTCGTGCTGCTGGCGCTGCTGCCGTGGTACACCTCGTGGCCGTTGCAGTTCGCGTGGTCGGCGTTCCACCTGCTGATCATCACGATCCAGGCTTTCATTTTCATGATGCTGTCGATCGCGTACCTGAGCCAGGCGCATGAGACAGGTCACGAGTAATCGTTTGTTTTAGTTGAACCAGAGAGACCCCCGGAGACCCCATGGACATCGTAAGCATTATTGGTCAAATCAACGGCATGACCGCCATCGGCGTCGGTATCCTGATCGGCCTCGGCGCGCTCGGTACCGGCATCGGTTTCGGCATCCTCGGCGGCAAGTATCTTGAAGCCGCGGCACGCCAGCCGGAACTGTTGCCGATCCTGACGATCCGCATGTTCCTGATGGCCGGCCTGCTCGACGCGGTGGCAATGATCGGCGTCGCGATTGCGCTGTTCCTGATCTTCGTCAATCCATTCGTCACGCAGGTGCAGGCGCTGGCTCATTGAGATTGCCCATCGGCGTAACCATTAACGGTATAGGACGATGAACCTTAATCTGACCCTACTCGGCGAGATGATCGGCTTTGCGCTGTTCATCTGGCTGACGATGAAGTTCGTCTGGCCGCCGCTGATGCAGGCGATGGACGAGCGCAGGAAGCGCATTGCCGATGGGCTCGCCGCCGCCGAACGCAGCCAGACCGACCTTGAGAACGCGCAGCAGCGCGCGGGCGATATTCTGCGCGAGGCGCGTGAGAAGTCGCTGGAGATCGTCGAGCACGCCAACCGGCGCGCGAACGAGATCGTCGACGAAGCGAAAACGCAGGCGACCAGCGAACGCGAGCGCCAGGTCGAGGCCGCCAAGGCCGATATTGCGCAGGAAACGCGCAGTGCCCAGGAAGCCTTGCGCAAGCAGTTCTCAAGCCTTGCGATCGAGGCCGCCGAGCGCATCATCCGCCGCGAGATCGACCTCGACAAGCACAAGAACCTGCTCGACGAGCTGGCGGCGCGGCTGTAAGGCGCGGAGCACGCATGGCTGAAAAGACCACCATCGCCCGGCCGTACGCCAAAGCGGTATTCGAGTTGGCGCAAGCGGAGAAGGCACTGCCGCGCTGGGGCGACACGCTCAACGCGCTTGCCGACCTCGTGCGCGTACCGGCAGTCGCCGCGCTGATCGCGGCACCGGAAGTGACGGCCGAAAAGCGCGCCGGTATTCTGATCGAAATCGCCGGTGACGCGCTCGACGCGCAAGGCCGTAACCTGGTGCGGCTGCTCGCCGAAAAGCACCGGCTCGACTGTGCGCCGGAGATCGCGGACGAATACGAACGGCTGCGCGCCGACGCCGAACGGGTCGTCGACGTCGAGGTCCGCGCGCCGATCGAAGTGGACGCGGCGCTGCAGCAGCGCTTCGTCGCGGGGCTCAAGCACAAGCTTGGCCGCGACGTGCGCCTGCACTGCGTGGTCGACGACAGCCTGGTCGGTGGCGCCGTGATTCGTGCCGGCGACATCGTGATCGACGATTCGATTCGCGGCAAGCTCGCCAAGCTTGCCGCGGCAATGTCTCTTTAGAGGTTATTCGAGATGCAACTCAATCCATCGGAAATCAGCGAGCTCATCAAGCAGCGCATCGAGAACTTCGATGTCGAAGCCGAGGCCCGCGTGGTCGGCACCGTCGTCAGCGTGACCGACGGCATCGTGCGCGTGCACGGCCTGACGGCCGCGCAGTACGGCGAAATGCTGGAGTTCCCGGGCGGCGTTTACGGGCTCGCGCTGAACCTCGAGCGCGATTCGGTCGGCGCGGTCGTCATCGGCGACTACACCGACATTTCCGAGGGCGACACCGTCAAGGCGACCGGCCGCATTCTCGAGGTGCCGGTCGGCGAGGCGCTGCTCGGGCGCGTCGTCGATTCGCTCGGCCAGCCGATCGACGGCAAGGGGCCGATCAATACCGATCTCACCTCGCCGGTCGAGAAAGTCGCGCCGGGCGTTATCGAC
>DASSOO010000287.1:0-5562 GCA_035700455.1 Gammaproteobacteria bacterium | reverse complement strand
GGCAGCGGCTTGCCGTCCACACGCAGCACGCGACCCCGTAAATCGGTTTCCAAGCCGCCGAGCGACTTGCGGGTGAGAATATTGAGGCGCGCCGCGATCAGCGGGCCGTGCGCCGGGTCGAGCAGGCGGTGCGGCCGCGCGACGCGGATCCAGCGGTCGCCGCGAAAGCGTCGCGCGTTGTGAATCGCCATGATCTGGCTGTCCTTCGCGAACGGGTTGGCGAACTGCGCATCGCGCGCCTCGATTTCGGCGCGCACGCGCTCGGCGTCGAGCAGTGTGTTGCCGGCGAGCGTATTCATCGCCTCGACCAGCGCGCGCAGATCGTCGCGCACGATGAAGTCGCGGCCATGTCGCTTGAAAGCTTCCACCGGACCGGGCGCACTTTTGCCGAACGCCCGCCCGGCAACCTTGCGCCAATCCTTGCCGGTCAGGTCCGGGTTTTGTTCCGAGCCCGACAGCGCAAACTCGCGCCGGATGATCGACTGGTTGAGGATGAACCAACTGTAGTCGTAGCCGGTCGTGCGCAGGTACGCGAGTGTGCCGAGCGTATCGAAGCCCGGCCACAGCGGCGGCGGCAGCCGCTTGCCGGTCGCATCGAGCCACAGCGACGACGGCCCCGGCAGAATGCGGATCGCGTGCTGCGGCCAGATCGGCGCGAAGTTTTCGATGCCTTCGACGTAGTGCCACATGCGATCGCCATTGACGAGGTGCGCGCCCGCCGCTTCCGCGATGCCGAGCATGCGGCCGTCGACGTGCGCCGGCACGCCGGCCAGCATGCGGCCCGGCGGCGTGCCGAGTCGCCGCGGCCAGTAGCGGCGCACCAGCTCATGGTTGCCGCCGATGCCGCCGCTCGCGACGATCACCGCTTGCGCGTGTAATTCGAAGTCGCCAACCGGCGTGCGTGAACTCGGCGTGCCGCGCGCGACCGTATCCGCTTCCAGTTGCGTACCGCGCACGCCGACGACACTGCCGTTGGCGACGATCAGTTCGTCGACACGATGGCGAAAACGGAATGCGAGCCGGCCGCGCGCTTCGGCTTCGCGCGCAAGGCGTACGAACGGCTCGATAACCGCGGGTCCCGTGCCCCAGGTGACGTGAAAGCGCGGTACCGAGTTGCCGCGCCCGCTCGCGCTTGCGCCGCCGCGCTCGGCCCAGCCGACGATCGGGAACCAGCGCATGCCGAGCGCGTGCAGCCAGGCACGCTTTTCGCCGGCGGCGAATGCGATGTAAGCCTCGGCCCAACGGCGCGGCCAGTGGTCCTCGGCGCGATCGAAACCGGCGGTGCCGAGCCAGTCGGCGAGAGCCAGCTCGCGCGAATCGCGAATCCCCAGGCGGCGCTGCTCCGGTGAGTCGACGAAGAACAGCCCGCCGAACGACCAGAACGCCTGGCCGCCGAGGCTTTGTTCCGGCTCCTGGTCGAGCACCAGTACCCGCTTGCCGGCAGCCGTCAGTTCGGTTGCGGCCGCCAGTCCCGCAAGCCCGGCGCCGATAACGATTACATCGGCATTGTTCATCCGCGCGTCTCATGGCTGCCCGGCCTGTGATGATGCATGAGTCGCGCGGTGCGTGCAGCCTGTCAGCGCATGGAAGCGGGCGGCATCCCGTGCAGCAGCAGCGCGACCGTCGCGAGAATGGCAAGCCACAGCAGCGCTTCGGCGGTGACTGTTTTTGTCAACGCGCGCAGCGCGCGGGCGGGGAACGCCGCCGATGCGCCGACGATGCGCGGCACGTGCCAAAAGCGGTTGCTCGCGCCGGCGAGCGCCATTGCAATCACCAGCGCGAGTTTGATGTCGAGCACCAGGCCGAAGTACGTCGTCCACAACGGTTGCCAGCCGCCGAGTTCGCGCCAGGCGTTATAGACGCCGGTCGCGGCGGCGAGGAATAAACCGGCGGCGGCGAGCGAAGAGAAGCGCCGTACAACGAGCGCGCGCGAACTGAGGTCTTCGCTGCGCGCGACAACCGGCCGCGCCGCGATGAGGAACGCGACGATGACGCCGCCCCACAGGCCGGCGGCGAGCAGGTGCAGCCAGTCGATCCAGACGGGAATGCGGAAGTCGCCGTGATCGCCGGCGTGGCCGGTGGCGCTGCGCGTATACGCGATCACCGCGATCAGCATGAAGACCAGCCATGCCGCCGGCGTACGCGCCATGCTGGACAACGCACGCCGCGTCAGCCACAGCACCCACAGCAGCACGACGGCGGCCGCGCGCGCGAGCCAGGCGTGGCCAAAATCGGTGCGCGTCAGCACCAGCGGCAAGACATCGCCGAGGTCGGCGAGGCCCGCGCCGCTGATGGCGATGCTGCGCGCGACGAGCACGGCGATGCTCGTCAGCGTCAGCAAGCCGAGCACGGCTCCCAGGAATCCTTGCAACCGGCGTTGGATTTCTTCGCGGACGGCAGCGCCGGCAGCCGGCGGCACCAGCCACAGTGCGGCAAAGGCAATACCGGAAGCCAGCGCGACCGCGAGGACGTCAAAGCCAGTGACGACTTCCTGCCATGGCGGTGCTACCACCGCTTCAATGGCCGCTCACCGTGAACGTGTAATCGCCTTCGGTATGGTGACCGTCCTTGGACGTCACGCGCCAATAGACGTGGTAGGTGCCGGGCGGCAGTGACGGCAGCTCGACTTCGAGCAGCGAACGATCTTTCGCATCGACAGTCGCCTTGCCGTGGCTCACGACTTTGCCGGCCGCGTTCTTGACCACAAGCTTGTTGAACAGCGGCTCGAGATAACTGTTGAACCAGATGCGAACCGTCGGCGGCGACTTCGCTATCGTCGCGCCGACCGCCGGATCGGACTTTTGCGGGAACGCATGCGCACACGCTACGGCCGGCAGCAACGCGAACACAATCAACACCGCAGCCGATGTACTGCGTGAGAGTCTGAAAAATGTATTCATCGTACGGACCACGAGGGAATAATGTCATCGAGATAAAGATGATATTGCAGCAGGAAGCCGACGTGCGAGCCGCTCGCGCTGTTCACCGGGATCACCAGCTCGAAACCGAGCTGCGAGACTTTGCCGACCCATACGAACCCGGGGTTGATCGTGCCGGTCGTGTGTCCGGCGCAGCCGCGGTCGAGACAGGTCGTCATCGGGAACTCGACGATCGGGATCATGTTGCGGAACGGTGCCGGCAGCCCTGTGTCTTTTACGAAATCGTCGAGATAGGGCAGGCTGTATTGCAGCGTCAGGCCCCATTCGACCGCGTGCGGTTCTTCGCTGTCGGTCGGGAATGTCGGCGCCACCGCCGCGGTGATCGCGAACGGCCGCAGCCAGCCGGTCGACAGATTGCCGAAGCCCTTGCTGTAATACACCGCCGGTGCGATTTCGGAGGACGATTCGGCACCGACGCGTGCGCTGCCAGTGCCGCCGAGATCGGCTTCGACACCGACCGCAAGCGCCGACTCGGCATCGGCATCGATAAACACCTGGTACTTTGCGCCGAGTTCGAAGTTATCCCAGCCATTGACCGGCGGACCGTCGAGCGGATTCTGGTGCAGGTACGCCGCTCCGAGCGACAACTGAAAGTTCTGCGTCAGCGGCTTGGCGAATTCCGCCGACAGGCCCGATGCGTAGAGATCGCCGCCTTCCTCACCGGGTACGCGATTGTTGCTGTAGAGAAAATCCAGCTCCGGCGCAACGAAAGAATCTTCGACGCTGAGCGTCGCCGGGAAGAAGCGCTTGCCGGCGAAGCCGTGGCCGAAGGCCGGTGCAACGGTTGCGAAGAGGAACGCGAGCCCGCACAGGGCGCATGGAAGCCTTGTTTTCATGGTTTGAGACTGCGGCGGAAGTAAAACGGTTATTTTAGAAACCCGCGCCCGGCCGCGGAATGCGACACAATGTCGCACCCGCCGCGAATCCCGCTTTCGCTATACTTTTCCGGCATTGTCATTTTTGAAGGCCAGTGGCTTTGACCGCAGTACCGCAAGCCGCGCCTGCGCGCGACCGGCACAATATTCGCAGGCTGCTGCCGTTGCACGCCGTCATCGTCAGCGGCCAGGCCGCGGCGGTCATTGCAGCCGGTTTCTGGCTGGGCGGCCCGCCGCCGGATGCGGTGCTCGCCGCGGTGCTCGGTTTTCTGGTCGCGGCGAACCTGCTGACGTGGCGGCTGTTTGACCGGCCGTCATCGCCGCTGGGCACACTGCTGTTCGCGCAACTGCTCGCCGACCTCGCTGCGCTCGCAACGCTGCTTTACTTCACCGGCGGCGCCACCAATCCATTCGTCTGGCTGTTGCTGTTGTCGGTGACGATCGCGGCGACGGTGTTGCCGAAGCCGCAAAGCCGATTGATCGCATTCGCCGCGATCGTGGCATACACGTTGCTGATGTGGTTTTACCGGCCGCTCCCCGACATGCATTTACCGACGGAGCCGGGTTTCGCACTGCACATTGTCGGCATGTGGATCGGCTTTATGCTGAGCACGCTGCTGATCGCGCACTTCGTAGCCGGCATGGCGGCGAGCCTGCGCTTGCGCGAGGCGGCGCTCGCCGAGGCGCGCGAGCAGGCGCTGCGCGACGAGCGCCTTGTGAGCCTTGGCGCGCTGGCCGCAAGCGCGGCGCACGAACTCGGCACGCCGCTGGGGACGCTGACGGTGCTGGCGGGGGAGACGGCGCTCGATCTTGAAACCGGCGCGGTCGACGAAGCGCAGCGCCGGCTTGCGGTCATGCGCGAGCAGTTACGCCGCTGCAAGCGCGCGCTCGCGGCGATGGCGTCGGCCGGTGCGCAGGCCGCCGAAAGCGGACATGCGGTCGAGCTGGCAACGTTCGTCCAGGAAACGGTTGCCGGTTGGCGGCGGCGGCGGGACGGCATCGACGTGCGCTGTCATGTCAATGCGGGCGCTCCGCGCGTGCAGCTGGTCGCCGAGCGCAGCCTCGCAAGCGCGTTGGTGAACCTGTTCGACAACGCCGCCGATGCCTCGCCGCAAGCGGTCGAGATCGACGCCGACTGGAACGCGGACGAACTCGCACTTTGCGTGCGCGATCGCGGCCGCGGGCTTGCACCGGCTGTCCGCGAACGCGTCGGCAAGATGCCGGTGAGCGCCAAGCCCGGCGGGCACGGCCTTGGGCTGTACCTGTCGCAGGGCATCATCGGTCGCCTCGGCGGCAGCCTCAGCATTCGTCCGCGTGAAGGCGGCGGCACCGTCGCCGAAGTTCGCCTGCCGCTCGCGAGTCTCAAGCTGTGACGCGACGGCTCTTGCTCGTCGATGACGATGCGGCGTTCTGCGAGTCGCTGGCGGGTGCGCTGCGGCGGCGCGGCTTCGACGTCACCGCGGTGCTCGACGCCGGGGCGGCGGCGCGGAGCTTGCAAGTCGAGCCGCCGCGCTACGCGCTGATCGATTTGCGCATCGGCGATGCCTCCGGCCTCGCGCTGGTCGCGCAGGCCGCGGCCATCGAGCCGCCGGTGCGCATTGTCGTCCTGACTGCCTACGCGAGCATTGCCACCGCGGTCGAAGCAGTGAAGCTCGGCGCGACTCATTACCTTGCCAAACCCGCGGAAGTCGACGACATCGTCGCCGCGCTCGATCGCGACGCCGCCGGCGATGCCTCGGTGCCGCTCG